>JAEYYJ010000155.1 GCA_023430845.1 Pseudomonadota bacterium | reverse complement strand
CGGTGTCGTCGGCCTTCAGCCCTCCCAGGGCACGCCGCCCGCGTACGTCATGTAAGGCACGCCTGCGAGCCAGCCGGAATCCACGGGCAGCAGAATGCCGGTGATCGTGCGCGCCTGATCGGACGCGAGGAAGGAAATGGCGGCCGCGATATCCGAGGGCTCGGGCAGTGTCTTTAGCGCGTGCACGCTCATGATCTTGTTCATGTCGCGCTGGCCGGCTGCGACCTTGGCGCGCAGCGGCGGGGTCATGACGTAAGTCGGCCCGACACTGTTCACACGGATGTTGTGGCGCCCGAGCTCGACGGCGAGAATTTGCGTCAGACGCGCGACGGCTGCCTTGCCGAGGTTGTAGGCTGGTATCGGGAGTGGCTGGAGCGAATTGATCGAGCCGATGGTGACGATGGCGCCGCGCTGCTCGGGGATCATGCGGCGCGCGAAGGAGCGGCAGGCGTGAAGCGTGCCGTTGTAGTTCACTTGCCACATGCGGTCGTGTGCGGCCATGTCCATGTCGAGGACGGATTCTGTATTCGGTATGAGGCCGGCCGATGTAACGAGCACGCGCGGCGCGCCGAATTCCTTGGACACGGCCTCGGCTGCGGCCTCGACGGCATCGCCATTGGCAACATCGCAGCGCCATGCCTTGGCGCCATTGCCGATGTCGCGCGCGACCGGCTCCGCCGCCTCCATGTTCACGTCGAGAATGGCAATGCGGTAGCCGTCCGCCGCGAGCCGCCGCGCCGTCGCCTCGCCAATACCGCTCGAGCCGCCCGTGATGACGGCAATGCCTGCCTCTCCGGCCATATCCGCTTTCTCCCCTGGTTGCCGGCGTGGTGCAGCCGGTCTATCCGATGCCGGTAAGGTTAGCCGAAGGCCGGTTCCACAACCAGGGCTTGAAGCGGGGCTGTCGGTCTTGTTGCACCGCCACGCGCCGGCAGGTATCTGTCTCGCGCGACGACGCGCCGGGCAGAACGGCGGCAGGTCGAAGAGATGAGTGCCAGGCCGAAAATGGACAATTTAAAGCTCATTGCCCTCGACGCCGAGGATCTGAAGGTCGTTTCCGCGCACTTGCAGGATGCGGTGCTCAAGATCGCGGACATGGCTTTCGTACCGCGTGAGCGGCGCTTCGCGGCCATTCTGAACCGTTTCGACTGGACCACCACGCTGCCCGGTGGCAAGCGCATGGTGCCGGTGCGGCGGCAGACGGCCTTGCGTTTCGAGCGTGTGCTCGGCGCGCAGGTGAGCGGCATCGATCTCAAGGCCGGGCAGGATGTTCTGGAACTGCTGGCGCTGCAATTCGAGCCGACGCCGGCGGCAGAGGATCCGCAGGGCCATCTGACGCTGGTGTTTGCCGGTGGCGGCGCGGTGCGCCTGCATGTCGAATGCATCGAGGGCGAGTTGAAGGATCTCGGTCCGGCCTGGCAGGCCCGCGCTATACCCAAGCATCCGGACGACGACGCGGGCACCTAGGGCAGGCAACACGATAAGATCTGCACAAAATCCCCTCTCCCCGTCATTACGGGGAGAGGGTTAGGGTGAGGGGCGGCCACTTGCTCCAACGTATGCGATTGTTGCCGCCCCTCACCCCGGCCCTCACCCCGTTGCACGGGGAGAGGGGGATCAAGGGAAGTACGACACATGCCAACGCGCCTTACGACATCCGACGCCGGCTTCGAGGCGGCCTTCCGGACATTCCTCGCACAGAAGCGCGAGGTCTCGGAGGATGTGGACGCGCAGGTGCGCGCCATTCTCGCCGATGTGCGTGCGCGCGGTGATGCCGCTCTCATGGCGTTTACGCAGCGCTTCGATCGCTTCGACGTCGGCGTCAGAGGTTTGCGCATCACGCATGAGGAGATCTCGGCAGCCGTCGCGTCTGCGGATGCCGAGACCGTCGCCGCGCTGACATTCGCGCGTGATCGCATTGCCGCCTACCACCAGCGTCAGGTGCCGCACGACGATCGATATCGCGATGCGCTGGGTGTGGAGCTCGGCGGGCGCTGGACGGCGGTCGAAGCCGTGGGCCTCTATGTGCCGGGCGGCACCGCGTCCTATCCGAGTTCGGTGCTGATGAATGCGGTGCCGGCGCGTGTCGCGGGCGTACCGCGCATTGTCATGGCGGTGCCGACGCCGGACGGGCAACTCAATCCGCTCGTGCTGGTTGCGGCGCATCTCGCAGGCGTCGAGGAGATCTACCGCGTCGGCGGCGCGCAAGCCGTGGCGGCGCTCGCCTATGGCACGGAGACGATCGCGCCCGTCGTCAAGATCGTCGGGCCGGGCAATGCCTATGTGGCGGCGGCGAAGCGGCAGGTATTCGGTACGGTCGGGATCGACTCGATCGCCGGCCCGTCCGAGGTGCTGGTCATCGCCGATCGCGATAACGACCCGGAATGGATTGCCGCCGATCTTCTCGCCCAGGTCGAGCACGACACGGCCGCGCAGTCCATTCTCATGACCGACGACGCAGCTTTTGCGGACGCCGTCTGCGCAGCGGTGGAACGTCAGGTCGCTGTTCTGCCGCGCGGTGCCATTGCAACCGAGAGCTGGCGCGACTTCGGCGCCGTGATTCTGCTGAAGGATTTTTCGGAGGCGCCGACGCTCGCCGATCGCATCGCCGCCGAGCATCTG
>JAEYYJ010000126.1 GCA_023430845.1 Pseudomonadota bacterium | reverse complement strand
AGCTTCACCAGCTCATCGTCGAGTTGGTCGAGCGTCTTATCCCTGATCTCGCCAGCCTTCATTCCTCGAACCCTCTCGCAATCCGCGCGTCCCGGCCTCAAGCCAGACGCGTGACAATCCTCGTTTTGATCGGCAGCTTTGCAGCGCCGAGAATCAGAGCTTCGCGGGCAACCGCATCGGTCACGCCGTCCAGCTCGAACATCATGCGGCCGGGCTTGACCCGGGCGACCCACAGCTCGGGCGCACCCTTACCGGAGCCCATCCGGACTTCAGCCGGCTTCTTGGACACCGGCACGTCCGGAAAAATCCGAATCCAGACGCGGCCGGCACGCTTCATGTGGCGTGTGATGGCGCGACGGGCAGCCTCGATCTGGCGCGCGGTGACGCGCTCCGGCTCCACGGCCTTGAGGCCATGCGAGCCGAAATTGAGTGACGTTCCACCCTTCGCAGCGCCGTGGATACGGCCCTTGTGCGCCTTGCGGAATTTTGTACGTTTCGGTTGCAGCATCTCAGTGTTCCTCGAACCGGTGCGTTAGGCGCGCTCAGCCCGCTCGCCGCGATCACTCCGATCGCCGCGCTCGCGGTCGCCATCACGCCGGCGGCCACCGCCACCGCTTTCCTGCATGTCGAGGGCGCGCTTTTCAGACGCCATCGGATCATGCTCCATGATCTCGCCCTTGTAGATCCAGACCTTGATGCCGATGACACCGTAGGCGGTCTGGGCAAGGCCGTAGCCGAAGTCCACGTCGGCGCGCAGCGTATGCAGCGGCACGCGGCCTTCGCGATACCACTCCGTACGCGCGATCTCAGCGCCGCCCAGACGACCGGCGACGTTGATACGAATGCCCTGGGCGCCAAGCCGCAGCGCCGACTGCACCGCACGCTTCATGGCGCGCCTGAACGCCACGCGGCGCTCAAGCTGCTGGGCAATGCCTTCGGCGACCAGCACGGCGTCGATCTCGGGCTTGCGCACTTCAACGATGTTGAGATGCACTTCCGACTGCGTGAGGCGCGCGAGCTCACCGCGCAGCTTCTCGATGTCGGCGCCCTTCTTGCCGATCAGAATGCCGGGGCGCGCCGAATGAACGGTCACGCGGCACTTCTTGTGCGGACGCTCGATCACGATCTTCGCGATGCCGGCCTGACGCTGCATCTTCAGGATGTGCTCGCGCATCTTCCTGTCTTCGTGCAGCAGCTTGCCGTACTCGGCGCGGCTGGCGAACCAGCGGCTGTCCCACGTGCGGTTGATGCCGACGCGAAGGCCGACGGGATTGACCTTGTGACCCATCAGGCGGCCTCCTCTACGGTGCTCTCGGGCGCGGCCTTTGCGGCGGCCTCGCGCACGATGACAGTGAGCTGCGAAAACGGCTTCATGATCCCGCCCGAGCGGCCACGCCCACGGGCATGGAAGCGCTTCATGACGAGGTTCTTGCCGACGAACGCCTCCGAGACGACCAGATCGTCGACGTCGAGACCGTGATTGTTCTCGGCGTTGGCAACCGCGCTCATGAGGCACTTGCGAACGTCGACCGCGATCCGCTTGCGCGAGAACTCGAGTTCCGTCAGCGCCGTCTGCACCTTCTTGCCACGGATCATCGCGGCAACCAGGTTGAGCTTCTGCGGCGAGACGCGAAGATTACGCGCCACGGCTTGTACCTGGTTCTCCGGCAGACGCCGTTCGGCTTTGGGCTTACCCATCTTACCTGCCCTTCGTCGCTTTCTTGTCGCCGCTGTGGCCATGGAAGGTGCGCGTCGGCGCGAACTCGCCGAACTTGTGCCCAACCATGTCCTCGTTGACGGACACAGGAATGTGCTTCTGGCCGTTGTGCACGCCGAACGTCAGGCCGACGAACTGCGGCAGGATCGTCGAACGGCGCGACCAGATCTTGATGATCTCGCTACGACCGCCGCCGCGCACTTTCTCCGCCTTCTTGAGGAGATAGCCGTCGACGAACGGGCCTTTCCAAACCGAGCGTGCCACGATCTATGCTCCTACTTGCTCTTGCTGCGCGGACGGACGATGAACTTGTCCGTCGACTTGTTCTTGCGCGTCTTGAAACCTTTGGTCGGCTTGCCCCAGGGCGTCGCCCAGTGCTTGCCGCCCTTGGTGCGGCCGCCGTTCGGGTGATCGACCGGGTTCATCATCACCGAGCGCACCGTCGGGCGAATGCCGAGCCAGCGCGTGCGGCCCGCCTTGCCGATCGAGACGTTGCCGTGATCGGGGTTCGAAACCGCACCGACCGTCGCCATGCACTCCTGGCGCACGCGGCGCGTCTCGCCCGACTTCAGCTTCAGCACGGCCCAGCCGGCATCGCGACCGACGAGCTGCACGAAGGCACCGGCCGAACGCGCGATCTGACCACCGCGACCTGCCTTCAGCTCGACGTTGTGCACGATCGTGCCGATCGGGATCGACGAGAGCGGCATCGCATTGCCGGGCTTCACGTCGACCGCGCTGCCTGAAACGACCTTGTCGCCGACGTTGAGGCGCTGCGGCGCGAGGATATAGGCGAGCTCACCGTCGGTGTACTTGACGAGCGCGATGAAGGCCGTCCGGTTCGGATCGTATTCGAGCCGCTCGACGGTGCCCTCGACATCGAACTTGCGACGACGGAAGTCCACGAGGCGATAGGACTGCTTATGGCCACCACCGATGTGGCGCATCGTGATGCGCCCGTGGTTGTTGCGCCCACCGGTCTTGGTCTTGCCCTCGACCAGCATCTTGACCGGCGCGCCCTTCCACAGGTGGTCGCGGTCGACCAGCACGAGCTGGCGACGGCCTGGCGATGTGGGGCGATATGTCTTCAGTGCCATGGTCGTTCTCTATTCCTCAGAGCCCGGTCGTGATGTCGATCGAGTGCCCTTCCTCGAGCGTCACGATGGCTTTCTTGACCTCGCCCTGACGAGCGACGATGCCCTTGAAGGCCTTCAGCTTGCCCTTGCGGACGAGCGTATTCACGGCCTTCACCTTGACGTTGAAGAGCTGCTCGACGGCGGCCTTGATCTCCGGCTTCGTCGCAGCGCGCGACACCTTGAAGATCACCTGGTTCGCCTCGGAGGCCATCGTCGCCTTCTCGGTGATGACCGGCGAGCGGATGATGTCGTAGGCCTTGAGCTTGCTCATTTGAAGCGCTCCTCGAGGGCGGCGACAGCGGCCTTGGTCAGCACGAGCTTCTTGCGGCGCAGAATGTCGTAGACGTTGATGCCCTGCACGGGCAGCAAGTCGATATTCGGAATGTTGCGCACGGCCTGCACGAAGCCCGTGTCGAGCTCCGCACCGTCGATGAAGAGCGCGTTCGTCAGGCCGAGCGCCGCGAGCTGCGCCTTGAGACCCTTGGTCTTACCGTCGGACGATGC
>JAEYYJ010000047.1 GCA_023430845.1 Pseudomonadota bacterium | reverse complement strand
CCGGCCAGTCGTCTGACCGGATTAGCAACACACTCATGCTGCCGCACATGCCGATGCCTGACACGCAAATCACGCGCGATGAGATCCAGGACATCCTTGCGTATCTTGAGACCCTGCGCACCAATCCCGACGTGCCACCACTTATCGCCCCGGGCACTTCGAAGCCGCAGTATTCGTCGAAGACGTAAACGACGCGCCGATCCTCAGTGAATTACCTCCAGTGCACTGCTCCGGCGCACACATCAATTGATAAGCTTCTCGTCGAGATGAAAAGAGACCTTGCTCACCAAGCCGGAGGAAAGGGCTTCGAGGGTCCAAACAGGCCTGATGAATGCCAATCGATTTTTGCCTTTCCTGAGACGCCGCGCGCCACGGCGGATTCAACAACAAACCGGCCGAAGCCTTTCCGCGATGAAGCAAAAACCTGTGGCCCGCCGCTCTCGGTCCACGTCAGTTTGAAATCCTGAGTGCCCTCGCGTCGCTGTGTTCGTTCCAGTGATGCTCACACGTCCTTCCGGCACCGAGAGTGCGCCATACTTTGATGCGTTGGTCGCGAGCTCGTGAATGGCGAAGCCGATGTGTTGTGATGCGGCCGGACTTAGGTCGATCGCCGGCTATGGCTTCATATACGGCAAAGTGTGGGATGACCAGGGAGCCATCCACGACGTGAATGTTTTGCCGCCAGAGTCTGAGCGGCGAGGGTACACAAGGCTTGCGGGGTTTGAGCCGCATGCACGCGAGTGGATAGTTTATCTGGACGGTGGGGAGGTTGCGACTAGGAAACGGCACCCAGCTCAAGCGCGACGTTGTTGCGTTTCTCGCGAGGCCTGAGCACGAGCGGTGACCTCTTTTCGCACTTCCAGCAAGCGCAACGCCCTTTGCGCTGCGCCCGCCGGCATCGGTAGAACTAAGCGAGAAAGCTCTCGATTTTCTGACCCTTTTTTAGAGCAGCGGTGAGCCAGTTGGGCTTGCGGCCGCGGCCGGTCCAGGTCTGCGAGACATCCTTTGGATTGCGATACTTCACTGCAACCTTGGAGCCTTTGAGTTTGCTTGTGCTGGTGGGGCGCTTGGCGTCAAGGATGTCAGCGAGCGTAAGACCGGATTTCGCAGCCATCCCTTCCATCTTAGCGCGCAATTCCTGTTTTTCAGCAGCTTTCGCGGCCGTGAGAGCGGTATCAACCCGATCACGTAGCTCGAGAAGCTGGGCATAGCTCATTGAACCGAGCCCGTTGAGTTTGGTCATTGGATTTCCTTCAGACGCGGAGGTACGGGGCCGAGTGCAACCGGCCGAAGCGCCATATGGGGCAAGTCTCAGGGCGAAAGCAACTGCATTGACGTAGCAATGGCGACGCTTGGGCATCGCGCGGGGCTATTTCATCTCTATCATGATCACGTGCGTCGGCGTGTCGCCCACGTTTTCGCCGACGTGCGTCTGCGCACCCGATTGGAGGATGTCGCCGGAGTCAGGACCTTCCCTTCAGGGAGTGTGATCAGCCGAAGCAAATCCGAGGACGCTAGCCGCAGCCAGAAAACATGCTCGCGTTGGAAACTTCATGATCACCTCTCTGATACATGGCCGGATGCTTGCGGAAATTAGCGCAAAGAGAACGCCTGCAATAGATCCATCACCGGCGCGATGGCCTCGCTGATAAGGCGCTCAATTCACTTTCGTGAAGGCGCGTGGGTCATCGACCGCGCCCGACTGAGCCACGGCATCCTCAACCGCTGAAACATATCGGATAAGCGGCTTGCGAAGCCCGGCTATGAGCAAGGTTCGCCTGACAGGTCTTGCAGCGCCTGCGATATAGATCCGCGTGCCGCTGTGTGAGAGCTTTTCGATAAATCCCTTGAGTGCGTTTGCCGCCGTACTGTCGACTAGGGGCACGTCGGAAAAGTCGAGCACCAGCACCTTTGGGTGCTCGCCGATACGGTCTAAAACGCTGTTTACGGCCGCGGTGGCGCCGAAGAAGAACGCCCCCGAAATGCGATAGACAAGCACGTCCCGACCGTGCGGCTCGGCAGCGTAGGCGGCGCGGTCGACGCCTCGGGTATCTGCCCGGTCCTCGGGAACGACCGCATGGCCTGTTTCCACTTCCACGGCCTCGGCCATGCGGTGGAGGAAGAGGAAGGAGCCGAGTGTCAGACCGATCGCAATGGCGGTCGTGAGATCCTCAAAAATCGTGAGGAAGACGGTTGCCAGCAGGACAATCGCGTCTCCCCATGAGGAGCGCAACAGCTGCCAGAATTCCTCCTTCTCGGCCATGTTCCAGGCGACGATGACGAGAACGGCTCCGAGGCTCGCCAGGGGAATGTAGGCCGCCAGTGGGGCCGCGACCAACATGAAGAGCAGAATGTAAAGCGCGTGCATCATGCCCGCGATGGGCCCGTACGCGCCAGCGCGGACGTTGGTCGCTGTGCGGGCGATGGTGCCGGTCACGCACATGCCGCCGAAGGACACGGCGGCCATGTTGGCGGTCCCCTGCGCGACGAGTTCGCAATTAGAGCGGTGCCGGCGGCCGGTCATGCCGTCGGCCACGACCGCCGACAGCAACGACTCGATGGCGCCAAGGAGCGCGATCGCAATAGCATCGGGCAGCACCGCGCGCATGTTGGCTAGATCGAACGCCGGTAGGCTCGGGGCCGGCAAGGTCTGCGGAATGCCGCCGAAGCGGCTGCCGATGGTCGCGACATCGAGTTGGAAAACGTAGGTTGCGAGCGCGGCCGCACCGACGGCGATCAGAAGTCCCGGCCATTTGGGCCGGTAGCGCCGCAGAACGAGGATGATGGCGATGGCCGCGAGAGCTACCGCCACGCTCGCCGGGTTCAGCGTATGGATACGGCCGGCTATGGCTTCCAACTTCGGGATCAGGGCCGCTGGTTCTTTGGCAATGTCCAGCCCCAGGAGTTCCTTGACCTGACTTGCGAAGATGATCACGGCGATGCCCGCCGTGAAGCCAACAGTCACCGGAAAGGGAATGTACTTGATGTAGGTGCCGAGGCGGAGGAAACCGATGCCGAGCATCATGACACCGGCCATCAGGGTCGCAAGCACCAAGCCGTCGTAACCGTGCCGTTCAACAATCGTCGCGATCAGAACGATGAACGCGCCTGCTGGCCCGCCAATCTGGAACCGGCTGCCGCCCAGGGCTGAGATCAGGAAGCCGCCGATGATGGCGGTATAGAGCCCCTTGTCGGGTGAGAGGCCGGAGCCGATGGCGATGGCCATGGACAGAGGGAGCGCGACGATCGCAACGGTGAGACCGGCAATCGCGTCCGCGCGGAAGTGCGGCCAGCCGTAGCCTTCGCGCAGGATAGTGACAAGTTTCGGCGTGAACATTTCGGCGAAGGTTGGCGAGGCCGACCGCTTCGCGCCAGAGGGACCGAACGCACGCATGGTTTCTGTTCTTTCTTGCCGGATCCGTCAGCTGCATCCGTCGACGTCACCGTTCATTTGTTTATCGGTGTCTCACGGCTTCTTGCTGGGAGACCCTTGACCCGAAGGTGCTACCGGTCTGATGGCGGCCACTTGCTTTAGGCGCACGCCGCGCCCTTTTCCCTGGCTCGGCGCGTTGTCGCCGATCAGCTCGACCCCGGCGGCATCGAATGCCTGCACGACCTTCGTAAGCGTATTGACCACGCCTCTTACGTTGCCCTTGCTGGCCTCCATGCGCTGGATGGTCGGCACCGACACCCCCGCCCGCTCGGCAAGGGTCTGCTGATCGATACCTAGAAGTGCGCGCGCAGCCCGCATCTGCGCTCCAGTGATCATGGGGGACCGCCCTTAGCCATCCAAATGAATATAATTTATAGCATCAATGATTTGTGAAACATCAATAATAATGGCCACACTGTGAATGCATGCGAGCACGGGGGCAGGGCAGGACATTGCTTGACGGCGCCGGAGGCAAGAACATACAGTGAACAATCAAACAATAATCAAGGGATGCGATGATGGGGGAGCGGGTGGTGCGGGAGTGCGAGGCACGGAACGCGCTGACGGTGCCGCTGGTACGTTCGGAAGTGAAGGCAGGCTTCCCGTCGCCGGCCGAGGACTACGTGGAGCGACCGCTCGACTTCAACGAGCTGCTCATCGCAAATCCGGCGGCAACATTCGCGGCGCGGGCGGCAGGGAACAGCATGTCGGGCGATGGCATCCTGCCGGGTGATATCGCGGTGGTGGATCGGTCAGTACAGGCGGCAAACGACCGTGTGATCCTGGCGCTGGGGCTTCAAGCGAGCAATCCGGCTTACAGGCCGATTCCGACAACCGACGCGACCGAGTTTGAGTGCTGGGGCAGCGTGCGCGCGGTGGTGCGGGTGCTTTAGCGGGTGGCGACGCCCATCGCCCTTGTTGACTGCAACAACTTCTACGCGTCGTGCGAGCGGTTGTTTCAGCCGGACCTCCGGGGCCGGCCCGTTGTCGTTCTTTCAAACAACGATGGTTGCGTCATTGCGCGCTCAAATGAAGCTAAGGCGCTCGGCATTGCCATGGGTGCGCCGTGGCATCTCAGCAAACAGAAGTTCGCGAAGCACGGTGTGATCGTGCGCTCGTCGAACTACACCCTCTACGGCGACCTATCGGGGCGCGTGATGAGCGTGCTCTCGCAGTTCACGCCAAATCTCGAGATCTACTCCTTCGACGAGGCGTTTCTCGGTTTAGCAATATTTGAACGTAGGCTTCACGCTCATGCTTGCGACTTACGGGCAACCGTGCTCGCCTGGACAGGCATCCCTGTATCGGTGGGGATTGCGCCGACCAAAACTCTGGCGAAGGTGGCGAACCGTATCGCAAAGTCGTCGTCAGGTTCCGGTGGCGTGCACGTGCTGATGGAGCGGGACGCGCAATCAGCGGCCTTGGAGCG
>JAEYYJ010000421.1 GCA_023430845.1 Pseudomonadota bacterium | reverse complement strand
TCGTCGACCTTGTTGGGATCGCGGCTCGTCGAGAACGGCAGGTTGTTGTCGTTGCCGACGATAATGTGGCGCGCGTCCACGACGTCGACGTTCTCGATCGTGAAGAATGGAAACTTCAGAACGCCGTCATTGAGGGGCTTCCGCGCCTTCTTGTCGGGATCCTGGATCTTCAGCAGATCGATGTAGCCGATCTTGCGCACCGGCCCGCCGACGTTCGCGTCCGTCATCTCGATCTTCACGATGCGCTTGAACTTCGCGATGTCGTCGAAGCAGTCGGTCGCCTTCTTGCCTTCGGGGCAGGCCTTGTCGGCCGTGCCTTCCTTGTCGTCGCGCTCGATGACGAGTGCCGTCGTCGCGTCGATCATGTTGAAGTCGCCGATGGCCTCGCCGCCGGGTTCGAGCACATACTTCCAATGGCGACCCGTCCACTTCTCGTCCGCGACCGAGAATTCGAGAACGCGCAGCGCGGTTTTGCCGTCGACCTTCTCCCAGTCCTTCTTCTCGGCATCCCAGAGCGGGCCTTCGAGCATCCCGTAAATGAACTTGCCGTCCTTCGACGCGGCGAAGCCCTCATAACCCTTGGAGCGGCGCAGATTGACCGCAGCATTTGTGGCGCCGGGATTGGCTGCCGTGACGGTATAGTGGTCAGGAGAGCGCACCGGCTTGCCGTCCGCGAGTGTTTCGAACAGCGCTTCGACCTTGCCGTTCATGTCGGCGCGGATGATGTAGGGTCCGAACTCCTCGCCGATCCAGATTTTGTCGCCGATGATCTGGAAGCCTTCGAGGTCGAGATCGGCGCCGGTCAGATAGCGCTTCTCCGTGCCCTCGTGCACGATGCGGAAGGGGACCTTCTTGTCGGGGTCGTGCAGGAAGATCGTCTTCAGGCGCTCGACGGCGCCCTTGTCCCAATCCATGCGATAGTGATTGAGGAACAGCGCCGCATCCGGCGAGTTGGCTTTGGAGCCGAAGCCATTGTCGATGATGACCCAGAACGTGCCGTCGGGCATCCGCTTGATGCCGGAATGACCCTGCACCGGCTGACCCTTGAACGGCACGCTGAGCCCGGTCGGACGCCCGCGCGATTTGCCCTCGACCGAGCCGAGTGCCTCCACGCGCGTCGGCCCGGTGGCGAACTTGCCCGAGGTCTTGAGGTCGGCGGGCGCATCAGCGGGCGGCTCGATGAAGGTCGCAGCCGGCAGCACGACGTGGCCGGCGAGCTTGGCCTGATGTTCGGCGGCAGTGGCTGCCGATAGGGCGAGCAAAGAAACAGTGGAAGCGAGCATAAGTCGACGTAGCATTGAGGTCTCCTATTGCGGACGACCCCCAATAGGTTTGGCGCATGTCATGCGTGCTGCAGTTTTGCGACGCCGGCACGACAACTGATGCCCTGCCCGTCATTCGAGCACCCCGTGCCGCAAGGGTGCCCTTCTTGGGTGCTGTTAATCGTTTTCGTGGATTGGCCTACCGATCTTGGCAATGGACTACTCTAATGGACGGCGCACATTACGCATCCGCAGGGGGCGCGGGGGAAAAGGCCGTATCGGGGCGCAGCAAGATGGCTGAGGGAAAGTCGCTCGGCTTCATGAGCCGGGTTCGTGTGGAGGGGGCCGCCCGCCGGCATCTGGAGGCTGCGGCCATCATCGGTGCGGCCGTTTTCGTGGCGGCTCTGCTCGGGGTTGCATTGCGGTCGGCCAATCTGCTCGCCGCCATATCGCCAGCCAATGCGATCCTGCTCGGTCTCATGGTGCGCTTTCCGCATCTGGCGACGCCTGCCGGTTGGTTTGCCGCCGCCGTTGCCTATGTCCTCGCTGATGTTCTGACCGGCAACAGTCTCGTCAATGTCCTGGTTCTCACGGCCTCGGGTCTCGCCGGCGTGGTCGCGGGTTACGCTCTTCTGATGCGGCTCGGCGATGACGATCGCCGTCTCGTCGGTCCCATGGCTGTGCTGCGCTTGTCGATCGTCCTGGTCGTCGCGGCTGCCATCGCCGCGCTCGTCGGCACGCTCGGCAATTTCTCGACGCTGTCGAGCGCACCGCTCACGGGCTTTGCCTATTGGCTTGTCGGCGAACTCGTGAACACGCTCGCCATCGTGCCGTTGCTGCTCGCCATGCCGGATGGCCTCATCCGGCAGTACGACTTGAAAAGCCGGCCCGATTTCAGCCAGATCGACTATGTCGCGCTGGCGCCCGCGGTGACGCTCCTCATGGCCTGCATTGCGGCGCTCTTCGTCGGCGGCCCTGGTGCCCTCGCGTTGCCACTTGTCGCGCTGCTCTGGTGCGGTCTGACCTACAGCGTGTTCGTGACGGCCGCCTTGACGCTCGTCGCCGGTGTCTGGCTCCTCGGTGGGCTTTCACTTGAGCTAATCGCGGGATGGCCCGACGTCGACGAGGGGGCCTCGCTCATTTCCGCGCGACTTGCGGTCACGCTCACCGGCCTCGCGCCGTTGACGCTCGCGAGCACGATGGCTGCTCACAACGAGCTGCGCGAACGATTCGATCTCCTGGCGTCGTACGATGTGCTGAGCGGGCTTCTCACACGGCACGCCTTCGCCGATGGTGCCGAGCAGCTCCTTGCCGAGGCGCGGTCTGCCAACGCGCCCGTTGCCGTGCTCATGCTCGACGTCGATCATTTCAAGAAGATCAATCACACGCACGGCCATTGGGCCGGTGATCGCGCCATCCAGACCTTTGCCGCGGTCGCCCGCAATGCGCTGGGCGACAGCGCGCTCATCGGCCGGCTCGGCGGCGAGGAGTTTGCCGCGCTCATGGTCGGCTGCACGCCGTACGAGGCTGCCGCGGCTGCAGAGCGCGTCCGCCAAGCCTTCATCGCGACGCCGATCGATCTCGGCAGCGGCCGCCGTGTCGATGCGACACTCAGCATCGGGCTCGGTTGTGCAGTCGTGGCGCCCGCTTCGATCGAGCCGTTGCTGCAAGTGGCGGACGAAGCGCTTTCGCTCGCCAAGGGCGGCGGCCGCAACCGCATTGTGCGACGGGATCTTTCACCGCCCGCACCCTCGACGACGACCGCAAGCGTGCGCACCGCGCGATAGTCTTAGCGACCGCCCGCGCCGCCTGAGCCTTTAGATCAGCGCGCGCACGGTCAAATACACGCCGAGCAACAGCAGGCCGATGAAGAAACACCGCCTGAACGTCGCCGGTGACATGCGCAGTCGCAGCATCTGCCCGAGCCACATGCCGGCACACGCCATGACCAGCGCGCCGAGCGCGGGTCCGGCGAGAGCAGTCCCGAGCGCATTGTCGAAGGCGAGATTGACGGTCAATGCCGCCGTCGAGACGGTGAAGGACAGGCCGAGCGCCTGCACAAGATCTTCCTTCTCGAGGCCGATCGCCTGGAGATACGGCACGGCCGGAATGACGAAGACGCCCGTCGCCGCCGTGATGAGCCCTGTCACGGCACCGACCAACGGCCCCGCCCACACCTCTCGCGAGGGCGCAATGGAGAAGCGCACCGCCGCCAATCCCGTCACGGCATAGAGCGCGAGGGCGACACCGAGCATGGCCGTGCCATAGCGCGCGCTGGCGCCCGTCATGAAGCCGATACCCGCCCAGGTGCCGAGGCACACGCCCACCATCATCGGCCACAAGCGCCGCACGACCGTGCGAAACGACGGCCCCGCCATCATCTGCCAGAAATTCGTGACGAACGACGGCAGCGCCAGCAGCGCCGCCGCCTGCACGGGCGGCATCACGAGAGCCAGAAGCCCCATGGAGATCGTCGGCAGCCCGAGGCCGATTACGCCCTTGGTCAGCCCTGCGAGCACGAACACGGCAGCAATGAAGATGGAGACTGGATCGAACATGCCTGTGTTCTGGCGCACCCACGCAAGATTCGCAATCCGCAGAATATGGAGTTAGCCTTCGCTTATACCGAAGGCTAGGCCGGGAGCCCGTCATGCGTTTCGATCTGGTGGATCTCCGCTTGTTTCTGCACGTCGCCGATACGGCCAGCATCACGCATGGTGCCGAGCGCGCCCATCTGGCGCTCGCCTCGGCCAGTGCGCGCATTCGCGGTATGGAGGAAACCCTCGGCGTGGCTCTCCTGAAGCGCGGCCGCCGGGGCGTGGCACTGACACCCGCCGGGCAATGCCTCCTCGATCATGCCCGCATCGTCACGCAGCAGATCGAGGCCATGCGCGGGGATCTCGGCGCCTTCGCGCGCGGGCTCGGCGGGAGTGTCCACGTGCTCTCGAACACGGCCGCCTTCAGCGAGCATCTGCCGCGGGCGCTTGCATCCTTCCTCAAGGCCAATCCGGCCATCAGCGTCGATCTCGAAGAGCGCGAAAGCGCCAGCATCGCTGAAGCGATCGCGGCGGGTGTCGCCGATATCGGCATTGTGACGGATGCCGTGGTTGCGGAGAGCGTGCGCGCGCATCCCTTCCGCGAGGACCGGCTCGTGCTTGTCGTGCCGAAGAACGATGAACTCGCCATACGGCGGCGCGTGCATCTGCATGAGGTGATCGATCGCCCCTTTGTCGGCCTTCCCCGCCAGAGTGCACTGCAGCGGCATCTCGCGGGGCATGCCGCGCGTCTCGGCAAGTCCATGCGCGTGCGCGTCGGTGTCGGCGGGTTCGACGAAGTATGCCGCATGGTCGAGACGGGGGTCGGCATCGCCATCATTCCGGAGGCGGCGGCGAAGCGCTGCAGGCGCAGCATGGGCGTTGCGATCGTCGCTCTTGCCGAACCATGGGCGCGACGACGTCTCATGATTTGCGTGCGCGCATCGGGCCGTCTGCCCACTCCTGCCGCGCGCCTCTTCCAGCATCTCATGCAGTCAGCCGGGGCGAGCAGCTGATCCTTCAAGCGGGCTGCTGCTTGAGCCCACGAAGGGTTTTCACCTCCTGTTCGAGCCGCTGCACGTCGTCGAACAGACGGCGGCTTGCGAGCTGAAGGAGATAGAACCCGAACTTGGGACTCTGGAAGTAGAGCGATTTCGCCTGCTCGTAGGTGATCTCCAGCACTTCGCTGTCGGCAGTGCATTCGATGGTCCGCGTTCGCGTGTGGTCCGGCGCGAGGAGGCCGAGTTCGCCAATGAACTGGCCTTTGCCGATATCGATGCCGAGGTCGGCAATTCGGAAAGCGCCATCCACCACGAACATCATCCTGTCCGCGATGTCGCCCTTACGGAACAGCGTCTCGCCCGCCTTGACCGTGCGCGGCGTCGTCACGGATCTCAGCCAATCCATGTCGACTTCCCCGTGGCTCGCGGCTTCCACCTTGCGCACGAGAGCAAGGATCTGCGTGAGCCGGAGGATGTTCAGCGGCAGCAAAATGCAGTGCAGCAGCATGATCGGATAAGCGCTGCTCTGGTAGCCGTAGGCAACGAAGAAGATGTTGCTCAGGATGCCGACGATGCGCAGGTGCACCATGGTCGTCATCGAGAAGGTCAACAGGACGAGGAGTGCCGCCGTATAGCCCAGGGCTTCCGTGGGAGACATGAAACGTCCTTTGCCGACAATGTATGAAGGCGTGCGCTGGTCACCCTAATCCAACACCAGCCCGGCTAGCGATGGCCTTTGTGTGCACTGCGCCGACGCTTGCCACCCTCGGCCGGCCCTGCTTTAAGCTCTGCGCGCGAACTTGCGCTCCAATCCAGCTTCAAAGACGGAGATGTGCCGTGTCCACGATCCCGACAACCATGACCGGCATTGCGCTCAACGGCAAAGGCGGCCCCGAAGTCCTGCAGCCGACGTCCATGCCCGTACCGCAGGTGGGCCACGGCCAGATCCTCGTGAAGGTCGCTGCCGCCGGCGTCAATCGACCGGACGTTCAGCAGCGCATGGGCGCCTATCCGCCGCCGCCCGGTCATTCTCCGCTGCCGGGTCTCGAGATCGCGGGTGAGGTAGCGGCTGTCGGCCCCGGCGTCGCGCGCTGGAAAGTCGGCGACAAGGTCTGCGCGCTCGTCAATGGCGGCGGCTATGCCGAATACTGCATTGCCGAGGATGTGCAGGCCCTGCCGATCCCCAAGGGCCTTTCCATGGCCGAAGCGGGCGGCGTGCCCGAGACTTACTTCACTGTCTGGAACAACGTCTTCGAGCGTGGCGGGCTGGAAGCCGGAGACTGGTTCCTCGTGCATGGCGGCACGAGCGGCATCGGCACGACGGCGATACAACTTGCCAAGGCCTTCGGTGCCCGCGTGGTCGCGACGGCGGGCAGCGCCGACAAGTGCCAGGTCTGCCGTGATCTCGGTGCGGATGTCGCGGTCGACTACAAGACCGAGGATTTCGTCGCCGTCGTGAAGGAGGTAACCGGCGGGCACGGCATTGACGTCACGCTCGACATGGTCGGCGGCGACTACACCGAGAAGAACATCGCCGCCGCCGCCGAGGATGGCCGCATTGTGCAGATCGCCACGCTCGCTGGCCCGATGACGACGTTCACGCTGCCACGCCTCATGATGAAGCGTCTCACCCTGACGGGCTCGACGCTCCGCCCGCGCACACGCGATGTGAAAGCCCGCTTCGCCCGCGCGCTCGAAAAGAAGGCTTGGCCGCTCATCGAGTCGGGCCGTGTGAAGATCGTCATGGATTCGACGTTCCCGCTCGCCCAGGCCTCCGAGGCCCACAAACGCATGGAGACGAGCCAGCACGTTGGCAAGATCGTGCTGACGGTGTAGGGCGCGGACATTTCGGCAGGATCGCCGGTCATGACGCTCGCGCGCTCGCTCATCTATTTCGTCGTGTTCTACGTCGTCACAGCGCTGTTCGTGGTGCTCGGGAGCTGGCTCTTCGTCGCGCCGCGGTCGTGGGCCATGAAGGGGCTCTCGATCCACGGCAGCACGTGCACGTGGCTGCTGCGCGTCATCTGCGGCACGCGCATGGAGGTGCGTGGGGCTGAGAAGCTGCCGCCGGGCGCGTGCCTCGTCGTATCGAAGCATCAATCGGCGTGGGATACGTTCGCCCTCATCCCGCTCTTCCACGATCCCGCGATCGTGCTGAAGGAGGAACTCAAGTACATTCCCTTCTACGGCTGGTTCTGTCTCAAGTTCGAGCACATCCTCGTCAGCCGCGATCGCGCGAGCGCAGCCCTCAAGAAGCTCGTCGCAGATGCCAAGGACCGCGCCGCCGAGGGCCGCGAGGTCTTCATCT
>JAEYYJ010000369.1 GCA_023430845.1 Pseudomonadota bacterium | reverse complement strand
GCAACGCCGCGGATGGGTATGGCGGCGCCGAGCAAGGCAGCGTCGGTCGTACCGAAATCGTCAGCGCAATCGCGCACCTCGGGCAGCATCGCCATCGGAACGCTGAAGATGCGACAAAGGTCGTCGTCCCAGCGGTTCTGGCGAATGTCGAAAAGCGACGTGCGCGAGGCGTTCGTCGCGTCTGTCAGGTGAGCCTTGCCGCCGGTGAGCCGCCAGATCAGGAAGCTGTCGACGGTTCCGGCTAGAAGGTGGCCGGCTTCGGCCGCTGCACGCGCGCCTTCCACATTGTCGAGCAGCCAGGCGATTTTCGTCGCGGAGAAGTACGGATCGAGCACGAGGCCGGTGCGCTCGCTGACCGTGGCCTCGACGCCTTCAGCCTTGATCCGAGTGCAGATGTCGGCTGTGCGCCGGTCCTGCCAGACGATGGCCTTATGAATGGGCTTGCCTGTGCGGCGATCCCACACGACGGTCGTCTCGCGCTGGTTGGTAATGCCGACGGCCGCGACACGCCCCGCCGCGGTATCGGCGTTCTTCAAGGCCGCGCGCGCGGTGTCGATCGTGCCTTGCCAGATGTCTTCGGCATCATGCTCGACCCAGCCGGAAGCGGGGTAGTGCTGCGGCAGCTCCTTCTGCCCGAGACCGATGACGTTGAGCGTACGATCGAACAGCAATGCGCGGCTGGAGGTCGTGCCCTGGTCGAGCGCAAGAATGGTCTCGGTCATGGATGATCCCTCCTTGAGCGCTTTCATGGTTTCGGCAGCCGCTGATTGCGCTCGATCAGGCTCCGCAAAGAAAAAACCGCAGCCGGCAGAGTGCGGCTGCGGTTTTCGTTCTGCAAGTCTCTCGCAGCGATCGGGCTCAGGTCCCGGCAGGTTCCTTGGTGCTGGCGGCCGTCGGCAATGCCGGCAGGCTGACTTCGCGGTCGCGGCGGCGCGGCTGGGGCGGCTGGTAGGCGCGGCGCGCGTGATGCTCGCAGTAAGGAAGACCCGTCACCTTGTTGCGGCCGCAGAAATGGAAGTCGGCCTGCTGCGGGTCGCCGATCGGCCAGCGGCACATGCCCTCGGTGAGCTGCTGGAGCGTCTTGCGCTCGCCGAGCGGGATCTCGATCTCTTCCACATGAGGCACCGCCCCCTGCGACAGGTCGGACTCCAGCATCTGCCGGAAGGCGGTGTTGCCGACGTTCGAGGCACGCTGCCGCTGTTGCGCCGCGCGGCGGGGCTGCGCCTGTCGCAGGCGCAGGCGACTGCTGTTGGTGCGATTGCTCGAAGCCCGTGTGGCAAGGCCGAGGCGATGCACTTTTCCAATGACCGCATTGCGGGTCACTTCGCCGAGTTGGGCGGCGATCTGGCTTGCGCTCAGTCCGTCAGCCCAGAGCTTCTTGAGCTGTTCGACCCTATCATCGTTCCAGACCATACTATCTTTTCTCCTGCGCAGAATCGCAGCAAGGTGCCGTCGAGCAGGCACGCTGATGCCACATCAGCCCTGACGGATTCCGGGCGGCAGACGGACGCAAATGCGCACGGCGCCACGGAAAGCCTGGGCGGTTACGAACTCGGGAACTATGGGAACGCTATACGGCGACGCCCCCCGTACTCGGGAACACGGGCATCCACGCTACTGACGGGCGCTACGGTACAAAGGGCGCTCCGTCCGGCACACGAGTTGGCTGCATTCCTGCCCAACATCTCGTGCCGATCGAGAGCAAAGCTACAACAGCTATGCCGGGGGCCTCAAGCACGCTTGGGCGTCACGAAGTCTATTGACAACAGTGCGTGACATGCTCGCCACAAATCGAATCACGTTCTCTGTATGTGCGCGGAAAACTCTAATGTTTACCGTTGAGGTCTTATGTCGTCCCTGCAACTGGACCTTGGTCAAACGGATCGTCGGCCTCCGCCGGAACCTTACTAAACGTTTAGCACCCGTTTCTTGACAGTGCTAAAAAGAGCGCCTAACTCCGCAACAAACCAATGAGACCGCCGCGGGCCTGCCGCACACTCGGTCGCGAGTGCGCGCTGCTCGAGAATTGCGGCGCCATGGAGGGAGTTGATGGCAGTACTCGTCGAAGCGGACCGTCTCAGAAAGTCATTTGGGCCGATCCTTGCTGTCGAGGATATCTCGCTGAGAGTCGAGAAAGGTGAGGTGCTCGGTTTCCTCGGCCCCAACGGTGCCGGCAAGTCGACCACCATGAAGATGCTGACCGGCTTTCTCGAGCCGGATGCGGGCCGGGCACGGATCTGCGGGATCAGCGTCACCGACCGCCCCAAGGAAGCCAAGTCCAGGCTCGGCTACCTGCCAGAAGGCGCCCCTGCTTACGGCGACATGACGGCCCGCTCGTTCCTCAATTTCATTGCCGAAGTGCGCGGCTTCGATGGCGCCAGCAAGCACGCCCATGTCGATGCCGCCCTCGCGCGCACAGGTCTCGAAGGTGTCGCATCGCAGCGTATCGAGACGCTCTCGAAGGGCTACAAGCGCCGCGTCGGCCTCGCGCAGGCCATTCTCCATGATCCCGAAGTGCTGATCATGGACGAGCCGACCGACGGTCTCGATCCCAATCAGAAGCATCACGTGCGCGGATTGATCGCCGAGATGGCCAAGGACAAGGCCATCATCGTCTCGACGCATATTCTCGAGGAAGTCGAAGCCGTCTGCACGCGGGCGATCGTCATCGATCGCGGCCGCGTCGTCGCCGATGGCACGGCCGAGGCTCTCCAGCGCCGGATGCCTTATCACAACGCGGTCGCTCTGCGGATCGCCGCTGCTGAAGCCGATCGCGTCGCCGGAGCGCTGGCTGCACTCGCCGGCGTCGCCAATGTCGAGCGCGCAGAAGCGGTGAATGGCCACATTCGCCTCCGCGCGATGCCGAAGCCCGGTGCCGCCATCGCAGCCGACGTCGGCGCACTGCTGCGTGACCAGTCGATCATCGTCGAGGAACTGGTTGTCGAGCGCGGCAAGCTCGATGACGTTTTCCGCGAGATTACGACGAGCAGCGAGGGTGCCCGTCATGCGTAACATCTGGATCGTCACCAAGCGCGAACTCGGCGCCTACTTCGGCACGCCGCTCGCTTACGTCTTCGCCGTTATCTTCGTTGCGCTGACGGGAGCCTTTGCCTTCTTCATCGGCAACTTCTTCGAGCGCGGACAGGCCGACCTGCAGCCGTTCT
>JAEYYJ010000319.1 GCA_023430845.1 Pseudomonadota bacterium | reverse complement strand
AGCATGACCGCGAACACCATGATCATCATGATGCCGACCCAGAACGTGGGTAGCGAGAAGCCGAGGATCGACGTCGCCATGATGGACTTGGAGAAAAAGCTGTCGGGCTTGAGGCCAGCATAGAGACCGAGCGGAATACCGAACACGATCGACATCAGCGTCGCGGCAATTGCGATCTCGAGCGTCGCCGGCATCCGATCGACGATCAGCTTCAGCGCCGATGTGCCATGGACGAATGACGTGCCGAGATTGCCCGTCAGCGCGTTCGTGATGAAGTTGAAGTACTGAATGTAGATGGGCTGATCCAAACCGAGGCGTTGGATCGTCCGCTCGATCTCGGCCTGATCCGCCTGGGGATCGATCAACAGATAGATCGGATCGCCGATGACGTTCAGCCCGAGGAAGACGATGACGGACATCGCCAATACGACGGCGGCGCTCTGCATCAGGCGGCGGATGATGTAGGCGGTCAAGCACAGCTCCGGATGGAATCGCTACCGCCCCCGCAAATATGCGAGGGCGGCACGTGAAGTAAGGCGCTTACTGCTCGCTCACACTCGACGCGACCGTGTTCTCGTCAGTGCGCGGCGTATACTTGAGGCCTTTGCGCGTTGCCCAGGTATTGAGCTGATAGTGGCTGACGATGACGCCAACGTCCTCGATGGCGATCTCGCTTGCCTTGGCAAGCAACTCGCCACGCTTCGCGTCGTCGACCGTCGCGAGCGCTTCATCAATAGCCTTGTCGAGGACAGGGTTCGAGTAGCGGCCGCGGTTGGCCGTGCCCATACCCTTGGTCTTGTCGAACGTGGCAACCAGCGACTTCAAGGGCGACGACACCTCACCCGTACCCGCACCCCATCCAACGAGGATGAAGCTGAATTCGGGATTGCCGCCAGCGCCCGCCGACGCGCGATTGAAGAACACCGCCGGCGGCATGGTCTCGACCTTGGTCTCGACGCCGATGCGCGTGAACATCTGCGCAACGGCCTCGGCCATGCGCGCGTCGTTGATGTAGCGGCCGTTCGGGCTGTGCAGAGTCATCTTGAAGCCGTTCGGGAAGCCGGCTTCCGCAAGCAGCTTCTTGGCGCCATCCGGATCGAAGGCCTCGGGCTTCAGCTTCTTGGAGACGCCGAAGAACCCGTCAGCCAGGAACTGCGACGCCGGGACGGCCGCCTTCTCCATCAGGCGATCGACGATCGCCGGACGGTTGATCGCCTTGGAGAGCGCCTTGCGGACGCGCACATCCTTGAGCGGATTCTTGATCTTCGAGCCATCGTTCGCCGTGATGAACGGCGACTCGTCGCGCCACTGGTCCATGTGGAAGAAGATGACGCGGTTCGACAGGCCCTGACCGAGCGAGACCTTCGCATCGCCCTGAAGACGCGCGATATCCGTGGTCGGGACCTCCTCGATCACGTCGACGTCGCCCGCCAGCAGCGCCGCAACGCGCGCCGGGCCGGTCTTGATGGGCCGGATGGTCACCTTGGCCCAATTAGGCTTCTCACCCCAGTAGTCGTCATTGCGCACGACGACGTAACGGTCGCCCTTCACGAACTCCGAGTACTTGAACGGCCCCGTGCCGATCGCGGCCTTGCCGGAGTTGAAGTCATCAGTCTTGGCGCCGGTCGCAGCCTTCTTCGAAATGATGGCGATGGTCGCCATGTCGTTCGGCATGAGCGGATAGGGCGCCTTCGTCGTCACGCGGATCGTGTGATCGTCGACTTTGCTGAAGGTCTTGCCGCGGACATAGAGCGCAAAGCTACCCGGGCTGTTCTCGACATTCGGCGCCCGCTCCATCGTGAAGATGACGTCATCGGCCGTGAACGGCGAGCCGTCATGGAACTTCACGCCCGTGCGCAGTTTGAATTCCCAGGTATTGTCGTCGATCGTCTTCCAGCTCGTCGCGAGCCCCGGGACCGGCGTCTGCTTCTCGTCGAAGTGCACCAGCCGGTCGAAGACGTGCGACGTCAGTGCGTTGTTCGGCGTGAGGTTGTGGAAATGCGGGTCCATCGCCGACGGCTCGGCGGATAGCGCCATCCTCAGATCCTTGGCAATTGCCGAGGGCGCTACAGTCAGGGCCAGACCCGCTGCAGCAATCGCAGCGAGAACCGACTTGGAAAGCGTCATTCGAGAATTCCTCCGTTATCAGGGAACACTCAGCGGTCCCCTTCTGTGCGCGCGCATACAGCAATACCGGGCGAGCCAGCCGGCCCGCCCGGTCATGGTGTACCGTAACACAAGATGAGCACCTGCCAAGCAGATCGGGGGCCGCAGCGCCCCAGTCCTACCAGGTGCGGCGCGAACCGACATCGATGTGGAAGAAGCCGCGCCGGTAGAACTTCAGCCCACCCACCGACGCGTGATTGCGCAGGAACGCGTACACGCCACGAGCACCACGACCGTGGACCCGGAAATCGACGGCATTGCCCGAGAGGTGATGGGAATGACGTGCGCCACCGACCCGCGCATTGTGACGACGACCGCGGCACGTCGAGTTCACCGTGACTGGTCCAAACCGGCTCGCGACCTCATAGACGACAGCACGAAGCCGCGCATTCAAGCAGCCCGAGCTTGCGACCCACTTCACGCCACGACCCGCGAGACTTGTGCCAACTTCTGGTTTCGGCGCGTAGCTTCCGCCGAGGCTCGCAACCTGGACACCGCGCTTCCGCTTGGCGGCCGCCGTCCTCCTCGTCTTCTTCCTGCTGCTGGTAATACGGCGGCTACCGCCCGTCAGACTCTCGCGCGAACGTTCCGTTCGGCTGGCACCAAGGCCCATGCGCCGTGCCGGTTTGCGGGCTTGCTCCGAAGGAAACGACGTGGACAGCCATTCGCCGACATTTTGCGCCTGTGCGCTACCCGTTGTCAGCACCGCCGCGGCGGCACCGAGCACAATCGTACCTGTAACTGCCGCTGTCCGGCAGCAGCACTTGATGAACGAACGCATGTACTGCGTACTCCCCTGTAGACGGAGCACGGCCCGAGCGGCCGTGTCCGAGTGTGTGCAGCCCCCGCCGACTGCATCAGGGGTAGGTGCAATTGCCGAGCCTGTTAAGCTATTGTTTAGGTTGATGGTTAACCGGGGATAGTACCGTATCGAGACTAATTACCCTCGTGGAAGCGTATCGGCTCCCCTATGGCGGGGGTCAGGATCTCCCCGTCCCACATGACCGGGTTACCCCTCACGAACGTGCCAACGGGCCACCCGCGCACGCTGCCGCCATCGTAGGGCGTCCAGCCGGCGCGCGACTTTATCCAGTCGTTGGTGATGGTCATGGTGCGCTTCAGATCCACGACCGTCAGGTCGGCGTCGAAACCGACCGCGATGCGGCCCTTGCCCGCGATCCCGAAGAGCCGTGCAGGCCCATGGCTTGTCAGATCGACGAAGCGCTGCAGCGTCAAGCGGCCGGCATTCACGTGGTCCAGCATGACCGGTACCAGCGTCTGCACCCCCGTCATGCCCGAGTGGCTTTCGGGATAGGGATGGTCCTTCTCCTCCCGTGTATGCGGCGCGTGGTCCGAGCCGAGAACGTCGACCGTGCCGTCGGCGATGCCGGCCCAGAGCGCCTGGAGGTGGCGCCCGTCGCGCACCGGCGGGTTCATCTGGGCGAGCGTGCCGAGCCGTTCATAGCAGTCCGGCGCCATGAGGGTCAGGTGATGAGGCGTGACCTCGACACTGGCCCAGGCCTTGTGCTCGCCGAGGTAGGCCATCTCTTCCGCCGTCGAGACGTGCAGCACATGGACGCGCTTGCGGTAGCGCTCGGCGAGGCGGACCAGACGGTCCGTCGCGATCATTGCCGCCATTTCGTCGCGCCACACGGGATGCGATGATGGATCGTTCAGTCGACGCAGCCCCATGCGCTCCTTCAGCCGCGCCTCGTCCTCGGCATGGAAGGCGGCCCGTCGCGAAATCGCGGCGATCACGCGCTCGAGCGACGGCTCATCTTCGATCAGCAGATTGCCGGTGGACGAGCCGATGAACACCTTGATGCCGGCCGAAGCCTCGAGCCGCTCCAGGTGGGGTATCTCGCCGATATTCTCGCGCGTCCCGCCCACGTAGAACGCGAAATCGCAATGCATACGCCCGCGTGCCCGCGAGACTTTGTCGGCAAGCGCCTCCTCGGTCGTCGTCAGCGGGTTCGTGTTGGGCATCTCGAACACGGCGGTGATGCCGCCGGCCACGGCTGCAAGGCTGCCTGATGCCAGATCCTCCTTGTGCTCCAGCCCCGGCTCGCGGAAATGGACCTGCGTGTCGATCACGCCGGGGAGAATGTGCAGATCCTTGGCGTCGATAACCTCCGCTGCCCGCGCCCCGGATAGATCGCCGATGCCCGCGATCCGCCCGCCGACGATGCCGATATCTCGGACGCCCTCGCCGTCGTGATTGACGACCGTTCCCCCCTTGAGGATAAGGTCGAAGTGATCTGCCATACTGGCCTCCCAAGAGCGTTCAGGAACGCTTGCAGCGCCGCCGCACGCGGCTTGCCCCTCGGCGCGAAATACCCCAGATGAGAGAAGCGCGCCAGACGCCCGATACGTCATGCTGGGCCGTGACGCGCAGGAGTACGGACGAAATGAGCACCTCTGTTGTCGCGCTGCTTGCCGATCGCGGCGTCGTGTCGCTCTCGGGGGGCGACGTCGTCGACTTCCTCGATAATATTGCCACGAACGACCTGTCGAACGTGCCGACCGGCGAAGCGCGCTTTGCCGGCCTCCTGACCCCGCAAGGCAAGATACTCTTTGAATTCTTCGCGCTGCGGACCGAGGATGGCTGGCTGCTCGAGACGCGCGCCGATCGTGTGGGCGATCTCATCAAACGCCTCACCCTGTACAAGCTGCGTGCGAAGGTAACGATCGCGGATGTTTCCGCCGATTTCGGCGTCGCCGTTGCCTGGGGGCCGCTGCAACCCGCGATCGATGGCGGATCGTTGTACGCTGATCCGCGTCACGGCGACCTCGGATGGCGCATCCTCGCGCCCCGTGACGGCCTCGCGCGACTTCCCGGCGAAGCCGTCCCCGAGGAACGCTATCACGAGCGCCGTATCGAACTCGGCATTGCCGAGGGCGGACATGACTACGTACTCGGCGATACCTTCCCGCATGAAGCCAACTACGACCGGCAGCACGGCGTGTCCTTCACCAAGGGCTGCTTCGTCGGCCAGGAAGTTGTCGCGCGCATGCAGAACAAGTCGGTTGTCCGCAAGCGCGTGACACTGGTCACGGGCACGGAGCCGCTCCAGACAGGCGCCGAAATACGGATCGGCGCCGCCGTCATCGGCATGCTCGGTACGGTCGCGGGCCCGCATGGCCTCGCCTTGCTTCGGCTCGATCGGGCCGTCGAAGCCGCCGATAAGGGCGAGCCGCTGGTCGCCGGCGGCAGCACGATCATTGCCGATACGACCGCGCTCGATCGCTATCGGGCCAGCGTCGCAGCAAGGGCATCCGCACCATGACGAAAGCAGAGGTCGTCCGTTGCGGCTGGGTCGGCATTTCCGATGCCGAGTACACGCGCTATCACGACGAGGAGTGGGGCATACCCAGGTCCGACGACAAGGCGCTCTTCGAGAAGCTCATTCTCGAAGGCTTTCAAGCTGGCCTGTCGTGGATCACGATCCTGAGGAAGCGCGAGAACTTCCGCAAGGCCTTCCACGGCTTCGATGCCGAGCGCGTCGCGCGCTACAGCGCCCACGATGTCGAGCGGCTCATGAGCGATGCCGGCATCGTCCGCAACAAAGCGAAGATCGAGGCGACGATCGAGAACGCGCAAGCCTATCTGCGCCTGAAGGAGCGCACGAGCCTCGGCAAATTCCTCTGGGATTTTCTCGACGGGAAGCCGGTCGTGCACGAGCGGCGCACCATGCGCGACATACCGCCTGAAACGCCGCAGTCCAAGGCGATCTCGAAGGCCCTCAAGAAGGAAGGCTTCCGCTTCGTCGGCCCGACGACGGTCTACGCCTTCATGCAGTCCACGGGCTTCGTCAACGATCACCTCGTCGATTGCCATCGGCACGCGCCTTGCGCGACGCTCCAGCGCAAATTCAAGGCCCCCAAAGCATGAGCGGTATGGCCCATGATGGAAAGCCGCGCGCCTGGCAACGGATGCTGTCGGGCCGCCGCCTCGACCTGCTCGCGCCGTCGCCGGACGACATCGCGATAGAGGACATCGCCCATGGCGTCGCGCGCGTGGCGCGCTGGAATGGTCAGACGCGCGGCGATCATGCCTTCTCCGTTGCGGAGCACTCGGTGCTTGTGGAGGACATTGCCGGCACGCTCAATCCGCAGTGGGAAAAGCGATGGCGCCTCGCCGCGCTGCTGCACGATGCACCCGAGTACGTAATCGGCGACCTCATCAGTCCCTTCAAGGCGGCCATAGGCT
>JAEYYJ010000282.1 GCA_023430845.1 Pseudomonadota bacterium | reverse complement strand
GGCCGTAGCATCCGGTTCAATGTGTTCCCAATCCTTGCGGTTCGCGTCCGGCGAGCCGCTTCTCTTGCTGTTCAGGAAAAGCCTCGCATGACCGCCACCAGCTTCGACATCATCATCATCGGCGCCGGACCTGGCGGCTACGTGGCCGCCATTCGCGCCGCTCAGCTCGGCTTCAAGGTGGCGATCGTCGAGCGCGAGCACATGGGCGGCATCTGCCTTAACTGGGGCTGCATACCGGCCAAGGCGCTGCTGCGCTCGGCTGAGATCTATCATTACGGTACACACGCCAAGGACTATGGCCTCAAGCTCGAGGGAACGCTCACGGTCGATACGGCCGGTGTCGTGCAGCGTTCGCGGGACGTGTCGAAGCGTCTCAACAACGGCATCGGCTTCCTCATGAAGAAGAACAAGGTGTCGGTCATCTGGGGTGAGGCCGTGATCGAGAAGCCGGGCCGCGTTCAGGTCTCAGCCTCGAAGAAGCCGCCCATGCAGCCGCAGATCCCGCCGCCGGCCGGCACGCTCGGCGCCGGCACCTACGAAGCCAAGCACATCATCGTCGCGACCGGCGCCCGCCCGCGCGCGCTTCCGGGTCTGGAGCCTGATGGCAATCAGGTGTGGACCTACTTCGAGGCCATGATCCCAAAGGCCATGCCGAAGTCGCTGCTCGTTGTCGGCTCGGGCGCGATCGGCATCGAGTTCGCATCGTTTTACCGGACCATGGGCTCGGAGGTGACGGTCGTCGAGCTGCTGCCGCAGATCCTGCCTGTCGAGGATGCCGAGATTGCAGCGCACGCGAGGAAGCGCTTCGAGAAACAGGGCATGAAGATCATGACCGGCTCGAAGGTCGTTGCGCTCGACAAGAAGAGCGACAAAGTCATCGCCACCATCGAGGACGACAAGGGCAAGCGTACGACGGGTGAGTTCGAGAAAGTCATCTCGGCCGTCGGTGTCGTCGGGAATATCGAGGGGCTCGGGCTCGAGAAGATCGGCGTGAAGACTGATCGCGGGACGATCGTGACCGACGGTCTCGGCCGCACAAACGTCGCGGGCATCTACGCGATCGGCGATGTCGCGGGGCCGCCGATGCTCGCGCACAAGGCCGAGCATGAGGGTGTCATCTGCGTCGAGACCATCAAGGGGCTTCAGACGCACGCCATGGATAAGCTTCAGATTCCAGGCTGTACGTACTGTCATCCGCAGATCGCGAGCGTCGGCCTCACCGAGGCCAAAGCCAGGGAGCAGGGTCGCGAGATCAAGGTCGGTCGCTTCCCCTTTGCCGGTAACGGCAAAGCGATCGCTCTCGGTGAGCCGGAAGGTCTGGTCAAGACGATCTTCGATGCCAAGACCGGACAGCTACTCGGGGCGCATATGGTCGGCGCGGAGGTGACCGAGCTCATTCAGGGCTTTGTTACGGCAATGGGCCTGGAGACGACCGAGGAAGATCTCTTCCACATCATCTATCCGCATCCGACGCTCTCCGAGATGATGCACGAGAGCGTGCTCGATGCGTTCGGCCGCGTCATTCATACCTGAGGTGGAAGCACTATGATGAAGTTCTACTACGCGCCCTACACGTGTGCGCTCGCGTCCCACATCGCGCTCGAAGAGGCCGGAGCGGATTACGAAGCCATTCGCATCGACTTCAAGTCTGCCCAGCAGCTCTCGCCCGACTATCTGTCGATCAACCCCAAGGGGCGCGTGCCGGCGCTCGTGACGGACCGCGGCGTCATCACGGAAACGCCGGCCATTCTCGCCTATGTGGCTCAGACAAATCCCGGCAGCGAGCTGGCGCCGATCGATGACCCGTTCGCTTTCGCGGAGGTGCAATCGCTCACGAGTTACCTGTGCTCGACCGTGCATCCGGCCCATTCGCACGGCATCAGAGGCGCGCGCTGGGCTGACGATCCGGCGGCGCTCGAGGCCATGAAGGCCAAGGTGCCGCAGAATATGACCGACAACTTCACCACGCTTGAGAACCGCTATTTTCGCGGACCATGGGTTATGGGCGACAAGTACACTATCGTCGATCCCTATCTCTTCACGATTTCGGAGTGGCTGAAGCAGGACACGGTCGACATCAATAAATTCCCGCGCATTGCGGATCATTTCAACCGCATGAAGCAGCGTCCAGCCGTCGCCAAGGTCGTGGCGGAGGAACGCGGCAAGAGCTGAGCCGCCCATAGGTGACCGGATGACGTGGTCGATCATTGCCCGCGACGCTCCCAGCGGCCGCATGGGCGTTGCTGTCGCGACGTGCAATTTCGCCGTCGGCGCGCGTGTGCCGCACATTAAGACGGGCATCGGCGCGGTCTGCACGCAGGCCCTGACAAATCCGTTCTTCGGGCCGCGAGGCCTCGCACTTCTGACGGCTGGCGGTACGGCAGAGGACGTCGTGCGCATGCTCATGATGGCCGATGAGGGGCGTGATCATCGCCAGGTGCACGTGATGGATCGCGAAGGCCGCTTTGCCGCTGCTACGGGCGCTGCGTGTATCGGCTGGTGCGGCCATCTCATCCGGGCGACGATCTCGGTGGCCGGCAACATGCTGGCCGGCTCTCAAGTGATCGAGGCAACGGCGGATGCCTACGAGGCGGCGGCCGACCTGCCCCTGCCCGAGCGGCTCGTGAGGGCCATGCAGGCAGGTGAAGCGGCGGGCGGAGACAAGCGCGGACGCCAGTCGGCGGCGCTTGTCGTGCACGACGAGGAAGATTCAGCGATGCTCGATATTCGCGTCGATGATCACACCGATCCGCTGGTCGAGCTTGCACGCCTGGAGCTGGTGTCGCGCGAGCGCGCTATTCACGCGCGCCGCTTCGGCCCGACGCGCGACAATCCCAGCGGCCTCATCGATCGCCCTGCTCTCGAGGTTGCTATCCAGCACTCAGTGGATGAGGGCTATCGCTGATTTGGTCAGCCATCGCGCATCTTGCCGCGCCAACTCATGGCGAGTGTGGCGCCGCCGATCGCCACGCACACGGCGGCCATGACAAAGGCTGCGCGATAGCCAAACGCTGTGATCATGAGCCCCGCGATCGGCGGGATCACGACGTAGGTGGCGAACAGGAAGAACGTCGCCCCTGCCGTCGCCTCGCTGACCCGGCCGGGGGAGAGTGCGGCGACCTCCGCCACCCATAGGCCATTCCAGGTCGCGACGGAGAGGCCGGAGGCGATCGCAACGGCCGCGAGCGCCGGCATCGACCAATCCGCACCGATCGAGGCGATCGCGATCGCCGATGCCGACGACATTGCCGCGAGCCAGCACAGCACCAGCCGCGTCGAGCGGACCCAGTCGGCGACCAGCCCGAAGATCACGCGGCCAGCAACGCTGGTGAGCTGGTTGAGTGCATAGAGGAAGCCGGCGAGCTTGAGATCGTAGCCGAGGCCGTTGGCGAGATGGGTGACGAAGAACGCGTTGAGCGTTCCCTGTACGGTTGCGAAGCCGATGCTGCCGAGGGCGACTAGGCGCAGGCCGGGAATTGCGGCGATGGTCAGGAACGGTTGACGCAGGTTCGAGAGGGCGAACAGCGCGGCGGGGCGGAAGCGCGCGCGTTCTGT
>JAEYYJ010000177.1 GCA_023430845.1 Pseudomonadota bacterium | reverse complement strand
CCGAAGATCAGTGCGAGGCCCGACGCGATCAGGAATAGAAACATCGCGATACTGAGACCGCCAACAAACTGCCCAAAGAGGAATGACGGCTCAAGCATCAGTCCGCTCCGGAGAGAGCGAGCGCGCTTGAGATCCGCGCCGAGCTGTCGCGCAGCATTTTCACGAAGTTCTCGACATTGCCCGCGCGGAAACGCGCTTTCGGCATAGCAAGGCTGAGCGCCGCCGCAGGCCGCCCCGAACGATTGAAGACCGGCACGCCGAGGCAGCAGACATCGGCGCACAGCTCCTCGTCATCCCTGGCATAGCCAGCATCGCGCACGCGCTTCAGCTCGGCGATGAAAGCCTTTCGGCTCGTGATACTCTTGGGCGTTGCCGCAAGGAGCGGGCCGGCGGCGAAGAAGCGTTCGATCTCGCCCTCGCTCAGGGAAGCGAGCAGTACTTTTCCGGTCGCCGTGCAGTGCGCGGGATCACGCCGCCCCGTGCCCATGGAGACGGTGACCGCCTGCTTGCCGGCAGCCGTGCAGATCTCGACGACATCGCGCTCGCTCAGAATGGCGAGGTGGACCGTTTCGCCGGCAAGATCCCTCAGTTCCTCGATGCGCGGGCGCGCTGCACCAATGAGGTCGAGGCTGCGCGTATAAGCCGAACCAAGTTCGAGCAGCCGCGGCCCGAGCGTATAAGCGCGGGTCGACGAATCCTGCTCGACATAGTTGCGCCGTGCGAGCGTCTGCATGAGACGGTGTGCCGTGCTCACATTGAAGCCGGTCGTGGCGGCGAGTTCGGAGACGGATACCGGTCGTCCGGCGGCAGCGACATGCTCGAGCAGATCGAGCACCTTCGCTACCGTCTTGACCGCGGACCCTTCCCGGGCAGGCGCCCGATCGGCTGGCTTCTTCACAGAGGGCTCAATCCAGGAAGGGTGTCGGATCGAGGTAGATCGGCTTCTCCATCACCGCGAAGGCGTAGCGCGGATCCTTGACCATCTTGCCCCAGAACTGGCCACGATTGGCCGAGTGGTTCTTCGGGCTGATAGTTTGCTTGCCGATCGGCGTATCGACCGTGAGGCCGGGGAGCGCCTTGGCGACATCGTCCGACTTCGTACTGTTGGCCTTGCGAATGCCTTCCGCGAGCACCTGCACCGCGATGTAGCCGACCGACGGCCATGACGACGGCTGCTCCTGGCCCGTGTACTTCTTCAGCCGCTCGATGAACTCCTTGTGCGCGGGAGGACCGTCCCAGTTGAAGGCGTCATACGAGTTGCCCCAGATGCCCAGGGGATAGTCGTCGCCGATAGCCTTCGCGGATTCGATCGAACCCGCCTCGCCGCCGGCAACGAAATTGTTGTTGATCCGCTTGAAGTAGCCGAGCGGCGTCGCCTGCTTGATGAAGGTCACAAAGTGGCCGCCCCACAGCGAGCTGAAAACGGCGTCCGGCTGCTTCGCGAGCTGCGCGTTGATGAAGGGCGTGTAGTCCGCCTCGCCGAGCTTCGGCCACTGCTGGTCGACGATCTCCATCTCCGGCTTGATCTTCTTCAGATGCGCGACGAAGGCGGCCGTGACCTCCTGACCATAGGCATAGTCCGGGCTGATGGTCGCGATGCGCTTCACCGGCAGCTTGGCGATGAGTTCAGCGGCCGAGCGACCTTCGATAGTCGTCGTCGTGGCCGTCCGGAAGAGATAGGGGTGAAGGTTCTTCGGCGCCGTCAGCGCATCCGGCTTCGAGACCGGCGCGATGAAGACGATTTTGTTCTCCTTGGCGATCGGTGAGACGGCTGGGCCCTCCGCGCCCGTGAAGGTGCCGACAAGGAAGTCGACCTCGTCCTTCAGGATCATTTCACGGGCCACGCGAACGGCCTCGTCCGGATTGCCTTTGCTGTCCTTGTGGATGAGTTGGAGCTTGCGGCCGAGCACACCACCCTTGGCGTTGATCTCTTCAACGGCCATCTGAGCGCCTTTGAGCGCCGGCTCGCCGAACAGTGCGCCCGGACCCGACAGGATCATCGGCATCCCGATCTTGATGTCAGCGGCTTCAGCATTCGCCGACGCAAGTGACAGCACCGCGGCGCCCGCGGCTGCGAGTAATGCCTTCCTCATTTCCGTTCCTCCAACGCTCTTTTCATTATTTGAAAAGCTATGTTATTAATTGAAATGGTGGCACGAGTTCTTAACGAGTGCAAGAGGCGCGCGCTCGCGTGGCGACGGCGTGCGCACCGAACCGCACTCGTGGCCCAACGCAAAGCCGATCCCGCGCCACGCCCATCAGGGCGGCGTTGCTCAAGGCCGGTCGCAGAACATGAAAGCAATCTGAGGCGCGTGCCCGCGAAACTGCGGCGGAAGATGGCGCATCGATAGCGCGCGAGTGGAATACCCACGTGCCTGACGGAGCGTGTTGTGGATTCAGCCGCGTCCATGAAGAGCGCGCGCGCTTTGTGTGCGAGCCCGCTGCTCACGGGCTCACTCTTCGGCGCGCCGGTCTGCGCCCTTATCCCTTCTGATCAGCAAGCCCCTGCGCGCCGCGCGCCATGGCTGCAATACCCGTGCGCGAGACCTCCACGAGACCCAGCTCGCGCATGATCGAGATGAACTGCTCGATCTTCGACGACTTGCCGGTGATCTCGAATACGAAATGTTCGGTCGAGGTGTCGACGACGCTCGCGCGGAAAATTTCGGCGAGTCGCAAGGCTTCGATGCGCTTCTCGCCTTTGCCCGCGACTTTGACGAGCGCGAGCTCACGCTCGATGGGCTGGCCGCCGACAGTGAGGTCGGTGACGCTGTGCACCGGCACCAGTCGATCGAGCTGATTGCGGATCTGCGTCAGCACCATCGGGGTGCCGGTCGTGACGACGGTGAAGCGCGAGAGGCGTCGTGCTTCGTCCGTTTCGGAGACGGTCAGGCTCTCGATATTGTAGCCGCGCCCGGAGAAGAGCGAAGCGATGCGCGCCAGCACGCCCGGCTCGTTGTCGACCAGGATGGAGAATGTGTGCCGCTCGCTGGCGTCCTTGCGCTCCTCGAGGAAGTAGGCGGAGCCGGTGCCTTTCTCTGACATGGCGAATATCCTGTGCCGTTAGGCTTTGTGGCGTGGATGATCGGTGCGCGCGGCGCCGGTGTGAAACGTTTCGACGGGTGTCCAACCGACCTCGTAGTGGTCGATGGTCCAGGGCTCCGCGAGGGCCTCGCTCCGCCACTTCACGAATGCCGGATGCGAGAGCACCGCGTCCATGTAGCGCCGCGTCTCCGACGAGACGGGCACCTGATACGTATCGAGGCGCGTTACGACGGGCGCAAACATCGCGTCAGCGGCGCCAAACGCGCCGTAGAGAAACTGCCCGCCCGCGCCGAAGCGGCGGCGCGCATCAGCCCACAGGCCCTCGAGGCGCCGCACGTTGTCGGCAACATCGGAGCCGAGATCGCGTGGCGCGAAACGCTTGGAAAGGTTCATCGGGCACGCACCGCGGAGGGCCTGGAAGCCGGCGTGCATCTCATTACTGACTGCGCGGGCGTGCGCGCGCGCCTTCACGTCGGCAGGCCACACACCTTTCTGCGGAAGGCGCTCATGGAGATACTCCATGATGGCGAGGCTTTCCCAGATGACGACATCACCATCGACGAGACAGGGCATCTTGCCCGTCGGCGAGACATCGAGCATCCGCCCCTTCGAGTCCGGGAAGTACATCGGAATGACCGTTTCCTCGAACGGGATGTCGAGGGCGGTCATCAGGATCCACGGCCTGAGCGACCAGGACGAATAGAGCTTGTTGGCGATGTAGAGGTGCATGATGTCTTCCCATACGAGACCGCGCATCAATGCGCGCGCCCCTCCATTCGACTATGCGAACTCAAATGCCACGGCGGCGTCGATCTGTATTTCGCCAGTTCCTCCAGCGCCGCGACGTTGCCCGATGCCACAGCCGCGATCACGTCAGCAGCAAGACGATCGCAAGCGACGAGGTCAGCGTGCGAGAGATGCTTGCTCTCGTCATCGGCACTGCGCCAGGAATCCCACGCCGACACATGACGGCTGGCGAGAGCCAGCAGGTCGCGATGGAGATTGAGGCTCAGAAACCAGAGGCCATTCGCGTCGCCATGACCGAAATCGTCCGCTGAAGCAGCTCCGGATCGCACAAGCCCCCATGCCTCCGGCGCGGAAACGAACGCGCCATTCGGCAGATCGGCCGTATCGAAGCCGATGGCCAGATGCTCGCGCTGAAGCGCGTCGATCTGGGCATCAGCCGCTGCCCATCTCTGCTGTTCCGCGATCCAGTACTCGCAGATCCAATGATCGGCGAAGCGGCGGCCCGCGAAGTACGTCGCAAATCCACAGCGCACACGTGCCGGAATCGCGCGATGGCGCAGCGCGCTGCACATGAGTAGCGCAAAATCCCGGCAGGTTCCGAACGGGCGCTGTGTCGGCGCGCGGTGCGTTAGCAGCGAACCGCCGAAGCGCTGCTGGATCTCGGCCAGGCGATCAGCCACCGGCTTCGTTTCGCGCGGCAATGGCGTTCCTGACGGAATGCCATACTTGTCCGCCCAGGACGTATGGATGATCAGCCCCGACATGGCATCGCAGAGCGCCGACGCACCGGCGGGCAGCGCATCGTAGAGAGATGCGAGCCCCGCAGGATGCGTCAGCAGATCTTGCTGCGCGTAGTGCTGCAGTGTGTCGGAAGGTATCATGACATCCGCCGAAGGCGTGAGTAAGTAGCCGGCTCAACGCTCGCGTGCGCAGCGCTTACACCAGCACCTTGCCTTCCTTGCCGATGGCCTTGTCGATCTCCTCCGCCGAGATGTCCTCGCCGAGCAGCATCTGATTGTGCGCCTTGCCCGAGGGAATCATCGGGAAACAGTTGGCGAGCGCAGCGACGCGGCAGTCGAAGATGACCGGCTTGTCCTTCACAGCGATCATGGCCTTGATGGCATCGTCGAGGTCAGCCGGATGATCACAGCGCATGCCGACGCCGCCATAGGCTTCCGCGAGCTTGACGAAGTCCGGCAGCGCTTCCGTGTAGCTCTCCGAATAGCGGTTACCGTGCAGGAGCTGCTGCCACTGGCGGACCATGCCCATGTACTGGTTGTTCAGGATGAAGATCTTGACCGGCAGGCGGTACTGCACGGCCGTCGACATCTCCTGGATGTTCATGAGGATCGAGGCGTCACCCGCAACGTCGATGCAAAGCGCCTTGGGATGCGCGATCTGCGCGCCGATCGCGGCCGGGAGCCCATAGCCCATGGTGCCGAGGCCGCCGCTCGTCAGCCAGCGGTTCGGCTCGTCGAACTTCAGGAACTGCGC
>JAEYYJ010000109.1 GCA_023430845.1 Pseudomonadota bacterium | reverse complement strand
CAAACGATCTTGCTGCCGTCCTCGCGGGGCTTGTAGACCGCCTTGACCTTCTGGCCGATCTTCACGGCTGCCGGGTCACAATCGACGATGTTCGTCATCATCGACGGGCCTTCGTCGAGCGTCACGTAGGCAATAACGTAGACGGGCTTCGCGGGCCGCATGACGGAGTACGTGTAGACGGTCCCCGTGCCCTTTGCTTCGCGCAGCTCGACATCGGTCGAGAGGCACATCGGGCAGACGCCACGCGGGTAGTAGTAGGACTTGTCGCAGGACTTGCAGTACCCGAGCATCAGCTTGCCGGCGTTGGCGGCTTCCCAGTAGGCCTCCGAACCCGGGGTCGCGGGAACGACCGGATAAATTCTCTCTTCACCTGACATCGTCGTTTACTCCCGCTCCATGATGACTGTCGCACCGACGTGCCGCGTGCCGAGCGAGCCGCCCGTGCCGTGCGCCAGCGCGATATCGCAATTCGGAACCTGCACTTTCGGATGGGCCTCGCCGCGGAGCTGACGCACCGCCTCGATGACCTTCGTCATGCCGCCGCGGTTGCCCGGGTGGTTGTTGCAAAGGCCGCCGCCGTCCGTGTTGAACGGGAGCTTGCCGACGCCCGAGATGAGATTGCCGTCCGAGACGAACTTGCCGCCCTGGCCGACCTCGCAGAAGCCGAGATCCTCGAGCTGCATGATCACCGTGATCGTGAAGCTGTCGTAGATCGAGGCGTACTTGATGTCCTTGTGCTTGACGCCGGCTTCCTCGAACGCGCGCGCGCCCGACCAGCGGCCTGCCGAGAACGTCAGGTCGAGATCCTGGCCGCCCATCTGATGCTTCACGGCCTCGCCCGTGCCGAGAACCTTGACCAGCGGCCGCTTCAGGCTCTTGGCGATTTCCGGCTTGGTAATGATCAGCGCGCCGCCACCGTCGGAAATGACGCAGCAATCGAGGCGATGCAGGGGATCGGCAACCATCGGCGAGTTGACGACGTCCTCGACGGTCACGACCTTCGGCAGCATGGCGTGCGGATTGTGCTGCGCGTGATGCGAGGCCGCGACTTTCACCCAGGCGAGCTGCTCGCTCGTGGTGCCGTACTGATGCATGTGCCGCATGGCGCACATGGCGTACATATTGCCGGTCGCGGGACCGTACGGGAACTCGAACTGGAGATCCGGCTGGCTCGGGCTGCCCATGCGCGGGTTCGTGCCGGTCTGCACGCCCTCCGAGCGCGGACGGCCGGCGAGCGTGACGAGCGCGATGTTGCACTTGCCGGCCGCGATGGCCTGCGCCGCATGACCGACATGGAGGAGGTAGGACGATCCGCCCGTGTCCGTCGTGTCGATGTGCTTGAGGCGGAGGCCCATGTAGTCGGCGAACGAGTTGCCGCCGAGGCCTGGCGTGTCGCCGGCCGCACAGAAATACCCGTCGATGTCGTCCTTGCTGAGCCCCGCATCCTCGATCGCGCCTTTGGCGACCTCGGCGTGAAGCTGGGCGAGGGACTTGTCCGGCGCCTTTCGCGTCGGGTGCTCGTAGGCCCCGACAATGTACGCTTTGCCCTTGGTGCTCATCCGGCCATGCTCTCCCAGAACTCCCGTGATTTTCATTCCATTGGATGGGGTTGAACGTCTACGCCTCATATCGGCGGCGTCAAGCCCGACCAGGGCAAGGGCCTATGCAATAGGCGCTCGCGGCGGCGGACCAGCCCGCGCAGGGATGGTCGCGCGCCGCTTGGCTTGGCGATGGCCGGAATGGATGAACTCTTGCTCCTCCCTTGCTGGATGGGGGCCGATCCCTATAATTGCGGAGGGCGGTCGCGGGGGCTGCGGGGTGAGCGATATCATGTTGTTGCGCATATTGTTGATACTGGCCGGCTACGTTGCGGCGTGCATTGCCTTCGCGTTCGTCCTCGTCGCCTTCGTCTTCACGCCTGCGGACCTTGCGGGCGGGGAAGCGGACCGGTTCTCCATGGCGGGCTTCCAGCTTCTTGCAAGCTCCATCCAAGTGCTGATCTTTGCCGCGCCGCTGGCTCTCGTCGCGGCAGCCATGGCGGAATGGCGCGGCATCGGCGATTGGATCTTCTATGCGCTCGTGGGGCTGATGATCGCCGGCGTTGGCTTTCTTGCGCAGTACGTAAGTGAGCTGCAGGGCGCACCGACCATCGTCAACAACTATGCCCTGACGGCCTTCATGACGGGCGGCTTCATTGCCGGTCTGGTGTACTGGCTCGTGGCCGGCCGCACGGCCGACGAACGCAGGCGCGCCGCCGAGATCGAGGCTGCCAATGCCCCATCGAGACCGCGCCGTGCGCACGGGCCCGTGACCTAGGCTGGCGTGGACGTTCATCTCTTGATCGATTTTTCGCAGGCCGGAATGCACTCATGCGGAACCTGCGAATAGGCATCGTCGGTGCGGGCGTCGGCGGACTCGCGTCAGCGGCATTTCTGGCGCGCGACGGCCACGACGTCCACCTGCTTGAACGTTTTGCCGAGGCGCGGCCCGTTGGTGCCGGGCTCCTGCTGCAGCCGACGGGCCTCGCCTGCCTCGCACGGCTCGGGCTCGATGCTCGCGCGCTCAGTCTCGGCGCCGTCATTCATGATCTCGAAGGACGCACTGCACGCGGGCGCCGCATCCTTGCGATGGACTACCGCAGGCTGCAGCCGCATCTGTTTGGCCTCGGCATTCACCGCGCGAGCCTCTTTGCGCTGCTCCATGACGAGGTCGTGCGGCTCGGCGTGCCGATCACGCCCGGGGTCGAGGCGTCCTATGTCGAGCGTCATGCGCATCGCCGTTCCGTGGTGGTGGATACGCTCGGGCGGCACCACGGACCCTATGATCTCATTATCGATGCGAGTGGCATGCGCTCGCCCTTGCGCCATGCACTCGGCGGTCGGATCCGTAACCGGCCATTCACGTACGGTGCGATCTGGGCGGCGCTGCCGATCACGGACGGGTGGAGCCATCGCACGACGCTCATGCAGCGCTATGACGGCGCGCCGGTCATGATCGGCGTTCTCCCCATCGGACGGCTGCCGAATGATCCGACACCGCGCTGCGCCTTCTTCTGGAGCGTGCGCGCAGATCAGCGCGAGGCATGGATCGCGGCTGGCCTCGATGCCTGGAAAGCGCGCGTCGCGAAGCTTTGGCCCGAGATTGCGCCCATTCTCGAGGGCATCCGGACGGCGGCCGACCTCTCTTTCGTGTCCTATGCCGATGTGGTGGTCGAGCGGTCGTACAATTCGGAGCTAGGCTTCGCGGTCATCGGTGATGGCGCACACGGCACGAGCCCGCAGCTTGGGCAGGGCGGAAATCTCGCGCTCGTCGATGCGATGATGCTTTCCGCAGCGCTGAAGGCGGGCGGCTCAATCGAGGCGGCGCTTGGTGACTTCCACAATCAACGGCGGCGTCACGTCGCATTCTACCAGCTCGCCAGCCGCTGGCTGACGCCGTTCTTCCAGTCGGATAGCCGCGTGCTCGGCTTCGTGCGCGATGCAACCTTCGGCCTCGCATCGATCGTGCCCTTTGCCGAAGGGCAAATGCTGCGCACACTCGCCGGAATCAAGACCGGGCCGTTCAGCGAACTCGATCCCGGTGATTGGAGCGCGCGTTACGCCACGAGATCGCGGCGGCTCACGACTTTGCCGGCATCGTCGAGTTCGTAGACGATCGGTGCGCCGGTCGCGAGTTCGCGCTTGATGATCTCTTCGCCCGTGAGCCCCTCGAGCTGCATGATGAGCGCGCGCAAAGAATTCCCATGCGCAGCGACAATCACGCTGCTGCCGCTCTTCAGCTTTGGCCAGATCTCGGTCTCGTAGTAGGGGAGCACGCGCACCGCGGTGTCCTTGAGGCTCTCGCCACCGGGCGGCGGGATGTCGTAGCTGCGCCGCCAGATGTGCACCTGCTCCTCGCCCCAGCGCTTGCGCGC
>JAEYYJ010000064.1 GCA_023430845.1 Pseudomonadota bacterium | reverse complement strand
CGCGAGCTCGCGTTCCTGAACTCCGGCGCGAAGATCGTCCTCACCGACGCGCGCCACGCCGACGTGAAGCAGCAGACGCTCGTCTATGAGGGCGGCACGGCTGCCTTCGTGAAATTCCTCGACCGCTCCAAGAAATCTCTCGAAGGCCTGACCGAACCGGTCATGGTCCAGTCGGAGAAGGACGGCATCACCGTCGAGGTCGCGCTCTGGTGGAACGACAGCTACCACGAGAACGTGCTCTGCTTCACGAACAACATCCCGCAGCGCGACGGCGGCACGCATCTCGCCGGTTTCCGCGCCGCGATGACACGCATCATCAACAAGTACGCGGACGAGAGCGGCATCGCGAAGAAGGAGAAGGTCGATCTCACGGGCGAGGATTCGCGCGAGGGCCTGACCTGCGTGCTCTCGGTGAAGGTCCCCGATCCTAAGTTCTCCAGCCAGACGAAGGACAAGCTCGTCTCGTCCGAAGTCAAGCCGATCGTCGAAAGCATCGTCGGTGAGCAGCTGGCGCGATGGTTCGAGGAACATCCGCGCGAGAGCAAGGCGATCATCTACAAGATCGTGCAGGCAGCGCAGGCCCGCGAGGCCGCCCGCAAGGCGCGTGAGATCACCCGCAAGGGCGCGCTCAACATGAACTCGCTGCCCGGCAAGCTCGCCGAGTGCCAGAGCCGCGATCCGGTCGTGACGGAGATGTTCATCGTCGAGGGCGACTCGGCCGGTGGCTCTGCCAAGCAGGGCCGCAACCGCGAATTCCAGGCCGTGCTGCCGATCCGCGGCAAGATCCTGAACGTCGAGCGCGCGCGCATGGACAAGATGCTGTCCAGCCAGGAGATCGGCACGCTGATCACGGCGCTCGGCACCGGTATCGGCCGCGGCGAAGATGGCGGCTTCAATCTCGATAAGCTGCGCTACCACAAGATCATCATCATGACGGACGCCGACGTCGACGGCGCCCACATCCGCACGCTGCTGCTGACGTTCTTCTACCGCCAGATGCCCGAGCTTGTGCAGAAGGGTCATCTCTACATCGCGCAGCCACCGCTCTACAAAGTCGCCAAGGGCAAGAGCGAAACATACCTCAAGGATCAGCGCGCGCTCGAGGATTACCTCATCGCAAGCGGCCTCGAAGGCGCCACTCTGGCGCTCGGCAGCGGCGAGCAGCGGGGCGGCAGTGACCTCCGCGATATTGTCGAGCAGGCGCGCTCGGTTACGCGCATCATCGACGATCTCCACTCGCGCTATTCGCGTTTCGTCGTCGAGCAGGCGGCTATCGGCGGCGCCTTCGAGCCCGACCTGCTTCTGTCGGCAGCGGCAGCCACGACACGCGCGGAAGAGATCGCGAAGCAGCTCGATGCAATCGCGGAAGAAACCGAGAAGGGCTGGAGCGGCCGTTTCGGCAATGAGGGCTTCAACTTCCGGCGCGAAGTGCGTGGCGTCACCGAGAGCCACACGCTCGACCGCTCGCTGCTGCAGTCGGTCGAGGCGCGCCGCCTCAATGATCGCCGCGCGCATCTGCACGAGATCTACGGCACGCCGGCCGCCCTCAAGCGTAAGGAAGGCGAGACGCCGGTCTCCGGCCCACGCGCACTGCTCGATGCCGTCTACGAGACAGGTCGCAAAGGCCTTTCGCTGCAGCGCTACAAAGGTCTCGGCGAGATGAACCCAGAACAGCTCTGGGAAACGACGCTCGACAAGGAAGCCCGCACACTGCTGCAGGTGAAGATCGGCGACCTCGACGAGGCAGATGAGATCTTTTCCAAGCTGATGGGCGATGTCGTCGAGCCACGGCGCGAATTCATCCAGGAGAATGCGCTGAGCGTCGCCAATCTCGACGTCTGACGGTTCTTCCCGCATCGACGAGACTGTTTTGCTCTCCCGCGCGTTGCTTATCGCAGTTACAGTGCGCGTGGGAGATCAACACAACCAGTGACAGGGGGGTCTGTCATGATCATGCGGCGGCTGCTTTTCTCGACCGGCAATATCTTTCTCTCGCTCGTGCTCGGCGCGATCGCGTTCGGCTTCGTGTTCCTCAAGTATCCCGACACGATGAACCAGATCCTCGACGCGGCCAGTGGTCTCAAGACCTGGCTGATCACGCGAGGACTATCGCCCGAGTACAACAACTGGATCCGTGTGCTGCTGGAGGAGCGCCAGCTCGCCTTCATGGGCTTCACGATCGTCGCCCGCATCGCCCTCTCGATCGTGACCGGCACGCTCACCTGGGTCTGGGACACCGTACGCGGTAACTAACCCCCATGGTCGACATAGCCGCGTAGCCGCCTATGCGATTCTCGCCGAGCCAAGCCGTACGCCGGCCGCTATATTGGCGCGCGTGGCGCGGTTCGCGCCCTCCGAATAACTCCCTGGGAAGGAAATCTCGATGCGCAAGAATGAGCTCAAGAAGGCTATTGCCGCCGGCACAAAGGCGCTGAATGGCTGGCTTGCCATTCCCAACTCATACTCAGCCGAGATCATGGCGCATCAGGGGTGGGAGGCCGTGACCATCGACCTCCAGCACGGCGCCGTCGACTATCAGGCCGCTGTCGGCATGATGCAGGCGATCTCGACGACCAACGCTGTGCCCATGGCGCGCGTGCCGTGGAACGAGCCCGGCATCATCATGAAGATGCTCGACGC
>JAEYYJ010000056.1 GCA_023430845.1 Pseudomonadota bacterium | reverse complement strand
AAATGACGCGGCCGGACCTATTTTCCGCCCGATCGCCGCGACAGCAGGAACACTGCCTTCTCGCCGAGGAGGTTATGGATCGTCAGCGGCATGCGCACCCATGTGCCGAGCTGCTGGCCTGAGGTGTTGAACGCCACGGCACGCTCGACCTTGGCGTCGACCAGCCGGCAGAGGTCGGCGAAATCCTTGATCGTGCAGAGGTGCGCGTTGGGCGTGTCGTACCAGGTATCGGGCAGGTGCTCGGTGACCGGCATCCGGCCCGTGGCGAAGAACTTCGCGCGCACTTTCCAGTGGCCGAAGTTCGGAAACGAGACGATGGCGTAACGGCCGATCCGCAGAAGGTTGGCGAGCACCTTCTTGGGATTGCGTGTCGCCTGGATGGTGAGCGACAGGATTGCGTAATCGAAGGCGCCGTCCGGATAGGCGTCGAGATCCTGGTCGGCGTCGCCTTGGATCACCGAGAGGCCACGCGCCACGCATGCATTGACGCGATCGCGATCGATTTCGACGCCGCGCGCATCCACATCCTTGCGATCGGCCAGAAGCTGCAGCAATGCGCCATCGCCGCAGCCGACATCGAGCACGCGGGCCCCAGGCTTGACCAGGCCGGCAATCAGCAGGTGGTCGACGCGCGGCGGGGCGATTGTTTGATCCTCATGACGGGCAAGCATCAGGCCGCGCTCCTTGCCGGCGCGATGCCATGACGCGCGGCTGCTGAATTTATGAAGCCGGTGATCGTCTTGAAGAGCACGGGCTCATCGAGCAGGAACGCATCGTGGCCTTTGTCGCTTTCGATCTCGACGAAGCTCACGTTGGCTGCGACCGCATTCAGCGCCTGTACGATCTTGCGGTTCTCGTGAGTCGGATAAAGCCAGTCGCTCGTGAACGAGACGACGCAGAAGCGCACCTTGGTGTTGCGGAAGGCGTTTGCGAGCACGCCTTCGAACTCGGCGGCGAGGTCGAAATAGTCCATGGCGCGCGTGATGTAGAGATAGCTGTTCGCATCGAAGCGATCGACGAAGGTCGAACCCTGATGGCGCAGATAGCTTTCGACCTGGAAATCGGCGTTGAAAGAGAAGGTGCGCGCGTCGCGGTTTTGCAGATTGCGGCCGAACTTGGCGTGCAGAGCCGCTTCCGAAAGATACGTGATGTGTGCGGCCATGCGCGCGACGGCGAGCCCGCGCCGGGGCACACGATCATCGAGAAGATAGCGGCCTTCGACCCACTCCGGATCGGCCATCACGGCTTGGCGTCCCACTTCATGGAATGCGATGTTCTGAGCCGTGTGCGATGCCGCGGTGGCGATCGGTATGGCGCAATGCAAGCGCTCGCCGAAATGTGCTGCCCACTCGAGCACCTGCATTCCGCCCATTGAACCGCCAACAACCGCGAAAAGTTTGTCGATGCCGAGGTGGTCGATGAGGCGCACTTGCGCGCGTACCATGTCGCGGATGGTGATCACGGGGAATTCGAGGCCATAGGCCTTTCCCGTGGCCGGATTTACGGACGCGGGTCCTGTCGAGCCCATGCAGCCACCGAGAATATTCGCGCAGATGACGAAGAAGCGATCGGTGTCGATCGGCTTTCCAGGCCCGATCATCGCATCCCACCATCCGGCCTTTCCGGTCACAGGATGACTGCGCAGAAAATACTGGTCTCCGGTCAGGGCGTGACAAATGAGAATGGCGTTGGATTTAGTTGCATTCAACGTGCCGGCCGTATCGTACGCCACCGTGAATGGCCCGAGGTGCTGACCGCAGTCGAGTTCGAGCGGGGACGAAGCCGGGAATGTGATGGAGGGACTGCGCGGGGCTCGTGCCTCTTCCAGCGCCGTCCGCTTTACGGTTTCAGGAGATGGCGCTTCAGCTGGGGCCGGTGTGGCCCTGCGGCCCGGCTCGATCGATACGCTCGCCATGTAGTCTCTCCGCGCCGTCGGCTGCCACCGACACAAAAAAATCCGGACTCGGGGCCGGCAATCGATGCCGTGCTCAACCGAATTCCGGATGCGCGCGGCCTCTTTAGCGAGTTATTTAACGTGGCTGCAAGCCGGCCGGCCAAATCACCACGAGTGCTAAGCTAATATGTGCGGCTGCGCTCCGACGTCAAGTATCGAACGAGTTATGGGCGCTGCGTGTTCGATCACGCTCTGTACGCAAATGCGCTCGTTCGTGATCTGAATTGGGGGCATTTGCGCGCCTGATCCGGGTAATTCTCCAGCCGCCTGGTGACGCGGCTCTTCGCATCAACGGGCATCTGGACAAGTTATGTTATAACATCTATTAGCCATCCACGAGATGCGAGATCAGGAGTGGTTTAATGCAGTTTTCGATCATCGGAGCGGGGGCGCTGACGGGCTTGGGGCTGTGCGTGTCAGCCGCTGCCGCGCAGGCGGAAAGCCTCAACGTCGTCGCGACCATCAAGCCGATCCACTCGATCGCCGCCGCGGTCATGTCGGGCGTCGCGGAGCCGAAACTGCTTCTCGATGGCACTGCCTCGCCGCACACCTTCAGCCTCAAGCCCTCGGATGCCAAGGCGCTGTCGGTGGCGCGCGTGATCTTCCGCGTTTCCGACGGGCTTGAGCCGTTCATGATCAAGGTGGCCCGGTCGCTACCCAAGACGGTGGAAGTGGTGACCCTCGAGAAGGTGCCGGGCCTCACGCTCCATCCCATGCGCACAGGCGGCACGTTCGAGGATCACGACCATGGTCACGGCAAAGGGGGTAAGCACAAGCACGAGCACGGTCATTCACATGGGGACAGCAAGAACGCCACGGACGGCCATCTCTATCTCGATCCCGACAACGCCGCGCTGATCGCCGCGCATATGGCGGACGTGCTGGGCAAGGCCGAGCCGGCATCGGCGGAGCGCTTCAAAACAAATGCCGAGGCTTTCCAGCGCGAAATCTCCGCGCTGAAGGCGGAGCTCGACGGCAAGATGAAGCCGCTCGCCGAGCGTCCGTTCATCGTCTTCCACGATGCCTATCAGTATTTTGAAAGGCGCTTCGGGCTGGAGGCTGCGGGTTCGGTGACAGTCAGTCCCGAAGTCGCGCCGGGAGCGCGGCGGCTCTCGGCGCTACGCCGCAAGATCGGTGAGCTCAAGGCTGTTTGCGTCTTCTCCGAACCGCAGTTCGAGCCGCGGCTCGTGGTGACGATCACCGAGAAGACGAATGCGCGGCGTGGCGTGCTCGACCCGCTCGGCGTTGCAATTACGCCAGGGCCGGCGCACTACGCGGCACTGCTGCGAAATCTCGCAACAGATCTGAGTGCGTGCCTGAAAGAGTAAAGAGTAGTGCGCCAGCGCGCCGCCCTTACTCGGCGGCGAGCTGATTGACGGCGGGCGTAACTTCCGTGCGCGGCTGCAGCTTGGCAGTGAGACGCTGACCGAAGTCCACGGCGCGATCGACGACGAGCGAACGCTGACGGTCGAGCGTGATCATGTGATAGCTGTCGTCCAACACCACAACATCCACAAGACCGCCGAGCTGGCGCTGAATCTCGGTCGTATTCGAGAGATCCGCCTGATCGTCGTTGCGCGGATGGAAGATGAGCGTCGGCTGCTTCACTTCCGGAAGCTGGGGACGCACGGCGCCGCGCAGGGACTTGAGCTCCCACAGCATGGAGCCGCTGCGGCCGAACACGTCCTTCATCGAGCGCCCTTCACCCTGCAGCGAGTCGAGCGCGAACTGGCGGATGCGCTCGTCCTTGATGCCGTACGGTGCGGCTTCGGTGAAGTTGAACAGATTCACGATCTGCTTCTGCGGCACGTACTTGAGAAACCGCAGCGCCCGCGGAACAGCCCAGCCATTCAGCCAGAGTGTCGGCGCCAGCAAAACGGTGGCCGCGATTTCATCGCGACGCTCGGCGGCAAGGCGTAGAGCGAGCAATGCGCCGGATGACAGCCCGCCCACGACAACCACGTCACAGCGCGCGCGCAGCTCCTCGTGAGCCGCGACGACGCTGTCGTACCAGTCCTGCCACGTCGTTGCATTGAGCTCCGCCTCGGTGCCGCCATGCCCCTCGAGGAGCGGGCAGTACACAGCGAAGCCGGCGCGGGTCAGACCCTGCGCAGCAAAACGCAACTCGACCGGCGTGCCGCCCAGGCCATGGATCAGGAGAAAGCCGATGCGGCCATTCTCGCCAAATCCCGGCTGGTCATAAACGTACCGGTCACTCGCGATCTCTTTACCCGTACTCTCAACTACCTGCATGATTGAGATCATGTCCTTTTTGGCATCTGCGTGCCGGATCCACCTTTTCAACCCCGGGTCCGGCAACCGCTCCATACTTCGGAGCGGGCGCCTCTGGCGTTTAACGGCTCAATGAGCCGCTAGTTGCGCGTTACGCGCGTGATGAGCGCATCGAGCAGGCGGATGGCCAGATCGATTTCGCTCTTCGAAATATGGAGGCTGGGTGCAAGCGTGATGACGTTCTTGTACCAACCGCCGATATCGAGCACGAGGCCGTATTTGCGACCGTCAATGTCGATGTCGCCCTTGAGGCCTTCGTCCACCATCAGATCGACGAGGCGCTTCGACGGCGTGAAGCTGTCGTGCGGCTCGCAGATCTCGGCGCGCAGCGCGAGGCCGAGGCCGTCGACATCGCCGATGCACTTGTGGCGCTTCTGAAGATCGCGAAGACCTTCGAGGAAATACTTGCCCTTCTCGGTGACCATCGCCTCGTAGTCGGTCTCGCCGAGCATATACATGACTTCGAGCGCCACCGCGGTACCCATGGGGTTCGCGTTGAACGTCGAGTGCGTCGAGCCCGGCGGGAAGATCGTCGGATTGATCAGCTCCTCACGCGCCCACACGCCGGCAAGCGGGTTCAAACCATTGGTGATGGCCTTGCCGAACACTATGACGTCCGGCTTCACGCCGAAATGCTCGATCGACCAGAGCTTGCCGGTGCGATAGACGCCCATCTGAATTTCATCGGCGACCATCAGGATGCCGTGGTCGTCGAGGACCTTCTTGATGCCCTTGAAGAAGTTCGGCGGCGGGATGACGTAACCGCCGGTACCCTGGATCGGCTCGACGTAGAACGCGGCGTATTCGGCCTCGCCGACTTTCGCATCCCAAACGCCGTTGTACTCGCTCTCGAAGAGGCGCGCGAATTTCTTCACGCACATCTCGCCGTACTCTTCCTTCGACATGCCCTTGGGGCCGCGGAAGTGATACGGGAACTCGATGAACTGCGCGCGCTCGCCGAAGTGGCCGTAGCGGCGGCGATAACGATAGGACGACGTGATCGCCGAGGCGCCGAGCGTGCGGCCGTGGTAGCCGCCCTCGAACGCGAACATCAGGCTCTTGCCCTGCTTGAAATTGCGCACGAGCTTGAGGCTGTCCTCGACGGCCTGCGCGCCGCCGACATTGAAGTGCACGCGGCCCTTCATGCCGAACTTCTTCTCGGCATCCTGCGCGATAATCGTCGCGAGCTCGATCTTCTCGCGGTGGAGGTACTGCGAGGCGACCTGCGGCAGGCGCTCAAGCTGGCGGTGCGCGGCGTCGTTGATGCGCTGGTTGCGGTAGCCGAAGTTGACGGCCGAGTACCACATCTGAATGTCGAGGAACTCGCGGCCCTGCTCGTCGTACATGAACGAGCCTTCGCAGCGATCGAAGATCTTCGGCGGGTTGGTGTAGTGGACCGTGTCGCCGTGCGAGCAGTAGATGTTCTCGAGTTCGAGAAGCTCGGCTTCGGTCCTCGGCGTGGCAGAACCCGATGCCGTGGTGGCGCCGGCATCGTTCCAATGAACGGACTTGTCCATGAGGCTACTCGTCTCTTGCTTGTTCTGAGAGGATCATTGTGCCGTCTTCACCACGTCCGGCCCGGTCATCGAGCCAGCGAACGAAGATCTCCGTCGCTTCATCGAAGTTCGTGATGGCAAAGTGCGGCAATGCGTTTTTCCTGCAGTGCTCGACGAGCGAACTCTTCGCGAGCACGAGGTCGGCGCGCTCGGCGACACAGAAGTCGCTGCGCCCGTCGCCAACGACCACGCGGACCGAGCCACGCGCCGCATCCGCAAACTGGCACTTGCAGTTCCCGGATAGCGGGCGACAGTCGCCCCGTGCATGAGGAAACGTGAGACGCCAGCGGTCTGTTCCGGCAGCCTGCAAACGGTTGGCGCGATAGGGGAGGTCGAGACCAGCGCGCGAAAGTACCGTACCGACGGTGCGATCGAGACCGTCCGAAACGACCATCACATCGAGATCGCGCGATTTGCATTCCTCGATAAAGGGGAGGAAGCCGCGGTCTATCTCGATTGACGACACGAAGTCGTCATACTGTTTCGGCGAAGCTTTGATGAGATCGATTTGGCGCACCAAGCATTCGCGCGAGCCAATTCGGCCCGCTTGCCAGTCGGCTTCAATATCAAGCCAACCCGGCTCGGCGAAACGCTCGAGCAGTGCGTCTGTCGTATCAACTGTTGCTATTGTCCCGTCGAAATCGACGAGCACGCAGCACTTCAAACGTCCACTCGACACGTTGCTGGAACTCTTTGATTGTGTCCGATGATTTGGGGTTGCTACCCCAAAGACCGAAGTTCTACAACTCTTTTGGGCCCGAGCGCAGAGCTGCTGCCGTTTTTCGTTAACGACAGCCCACCGATTGGCTCAATGTATTCAGATCGCCCTTAGCGAATACGATTTGCACTCGGATCGATCTGAACTATCTCGTTGCCGTGTCCCAAATTTTCCCATCTCAAAGCGCAAATCAGCCTGCTTCCGCGGACTGTTTGCTCCAGTTTGGTAAGTTGGCATCGGCGGCCGCGTGTTCAAGCCATGGATAGTGGCTGGTTCATGACGGACTTGTGACAACCCACGAGCGGTGGTTTGCGGCGCCGGGAAGCAAAAGCGACATCCGCCGCTTTGACGCAATGAGATGTTCTGTCGCGCGGCCAAACGTGCCCTGGCGCGTGCGTCTTTCACCGTCATAATTGGTAAATGTAATAGGGTGCGGAGCTATGGCGCGAAATTCAAGACTTTCCGAGACTTATAGGCGCCGTCTGTGGCTTTCGTCGCGTGAGGTGATGATCGCGGCCGTGGTAACCGCGCTTGCCGGCGCCGCTATTTTGACGGCCGTCTGGAAACCGTCCCAGACGGGACCGCAGACGGCAACACCTGCCGAGCCAAAACCCTCACAATAGGGTGCGATTTATTTTCTCATATCAGGGGATTAGGCTTCCGCTGATGTTTCAAGCGGGCATTCGCGCGCCTTATTCCAGCTGATCAGGCCTGCTTTTCTGAAGCCGGTTGCCGGTCCCGATAACCCGGATTAACCTAGTTGCAGCCGCGGCGGGCAGGCCCGCATGGCAGGCCTGCGACATGCGCAATTCGCGGCACCGCAGTAATAATCGGTCAACAATTGGTGAGCGGTCCATTCATGATGCCAGCACGATCGACCGCAGTAGCGGGTCTGCTCGGACTTCTTTTCATCGTTCCCGCTGCGGCGCAGTCGACAGGGCCGGCTGACAGCGGTGTTCAGCGTAATGATCAATCCGTGCGTGGCGAGCCACCGGCTCCTGCACCCGTCGAGCCGCAGCGCCTCCGCGAGCCCAGGGCTGAGCCGCCCGCGCGCGCGGACGACGGTTTCGAGCTACCGCCCGCCGGCTGCCGCTATCGCGACAACAAGCTCGACCTGATCGTCTGAAGGTTTTTGCCGCCTTGGCGGGGGTCAGTCCGACTTCGCCGCCGAAGCAGCAGGAGCGGCTGCCGCGGCCGTCGCCGGCTTTTTGGTGCGCGCCTTTTTCTGCTTCTTCGTCGGTACGGCTCGCGCCTGGCGCTTGCCGTTGCAGGCGAAGGACATGACCATCTCCCGAACGCTGCGTGGCGTGGTCGTCTCGGCACTTACGGGGATTGTATCGAGGGTCGCGCTCGAGAAGAGCTGCTTCCATTCGTAGTTTCGGAAACCGTGCTCAAGCAGGCTCGCCGCGCGCAGGTTGCGGTCCCGCGAGGTATACTCGCCGAGGACGACGGCGGCGATCCGGCGGTTGTCCCGCGTCGCTGTCGCAACGACATTGAACCCGGAATCGCAGATGAAGCCGGTTTTCAGTCCATCCGCGCCTTCGTAAGTGCGCAGCAGACCGTTGTGGGTCCGGAGGCGGCGGCGCCCGATCTGCATGTCGGACATCGCCCAGAGCTCTCCGTAGTCCGGATAGTCCTTGAGAACGGCACGCGTCAGTCGCGCGAGATCGCGTGCGGTTGTCACTTGCTCCGGAGCCGGAAGGCCATGTGGATTGACGAAGCGCGTCTGTGTCATCCCGAGGCGCAGCGCCGTTTCGTTCATCGAGCGCACGAACGCTTCTTCGGTACCACCGATCGCCTCGGCGAGCATGACGGCGCCGTCGTTCGCCGATTTCACGATCAGTGATTTCAGCGCAAGGTTGACGCTGATCTCCGCGCCGACGGGCAGGCCGAGCTTGCTCGGGGGCAGCGCATTCGCATTGACGCTCACAGGGATCTTCTGATCGAGCGTGATCTTGTTGTTCTTCAGCGCCTCGAAGACGAGGTAGGCCGTCATGATCTTGGTCAACGACGCGGGGTGCCAGGGCTGGTCCTGATCCTCGGCGTAGAGTACGCGCCCGTTGGTGGCATCGAATAGAAGTGCAGGCCCCGCTACCGCGCTGCCAGACCATCCGAGCATCAACGCCAGTGCAATGGCGGTCTTCCGCACGACCATTCTGCCCGGTCTCCTCTGAGCTCTGCGTGTGCGGCAGCCGATGTCATACTCGTTGGCGCGCGACACCACTGGCCGACCGTTCCCATCACGACGGCGGCAAACATATCCTATGAACCTTGAGTATAGCCTGATCCGCCGACTGATTCATGGCGGACATGCGAAATCTGCCGAGAGAGCGGTCATTCGTCGCTCCCCGCGGCCTCAACGACACA
>JAEYYJ010000023.1 GCA_023430845.1 Pseudomonadota bacterium | reverse complement strand
CCTCCGCCCGAAGCATATGCAGAAACTCGCGCTCGGCATTGAGCTTCGAGGAATAGCCGAGCTCCGCCATCATCTCGGTCATGATGCGGTGTGTCCGCATCTCCGCCCATCGCGCGCCTTCGCCGCGCCCTGGATCGGCCGCCTGCCGAAGCAGCGCGATCATGCGTAGCTCCTTCATTAGTGGCGCATTGAACGACACCTCATTCAGCCGATTGAGAATGTCGCTCGCCGACCGGGGCGTGCCCTGGCGCTCGCGCGGATTGATCTGGACGAGGATCGTGTCGCGCGCATTGCTCTCGCGAACGAGCGGCGTGATCGTGGGATTACCGGAATAGCCGCCGTCCCAGTAGGCTTCACCGTCGATCTCGACAGCCTGGAACATCGTGGGGAGGCAGGCCGAGGCGAGCAGGACTTCCGATGTGATCTCCGGATTTCGGAATATGCGCCCACGCCCCGTTCGTACGTTGGTTGCCGTGATGAACAGTTTGATCGAAGACTGCGCCAGCCGCTCGAAATCGATGCAGTCATCGAGGATACGCTTGAGTGGATTGACGCCACGCGGATTGAGATCGTACGGTGATAACAGTCGTGCCATCAGATCGAGCCCGATGAATACCGGAGAAGCGTCGAGACTCCAGCGCCCGAGCATTCGGTCCAGCGGTGTCCGCTGAAGCGGGCTGAATACCGCAGCTCGGCCCACTTGCTCCCAGTAGGCGTCGAGCGCCGCGCGCGCACCGGCAGCGCCGCCCTCCGTCCAGCCATCCGCCAATACCGCGGCGTTCATGGCGCCGGCAGATGTGCCCGATATGGCATCGATCTGGAGCCACGTCTCCTCGAGCAGGCGATCGAGTACGCCCCATGTGAAGGCACCGTGCGAGCCTCCGCCTTGAAGCGCCAGATCGATGATCACTGTCGCGCGCTGCTCTGTTTGACGGCTCGCGTCAGGCGCGTCCGCAGGATCTCCGGCGACGACACGCGCTGAGGTGAGTGCCTGTCGCCCGGAGGCATCCGACGGCAGATGGTGAGGCGATTTTTGCGATCCGGCCGGGGGCGTGTTCTGACGCATTCGCTAGGGATTTCGTAGACCGGCTTGCTTGCCGACGCGATCCGCGAACGGATCCGCGCTGCCCGGCTCTGGCGGCACCCATGATGCGATGTTGGAGAGCTGCCACTTCAAGCCGAACACGCCAAGAATGGCAGTGAGCAGCGCGGGCAGAACGCTTCCGGAGTGCTCGGCGGGCATCGGGAGAAGTAGCTGCCCGCCGGTGACAACGAGCGCCGCACCACCAAATGCGGAAGCGACGACGATGAAGATATCGAAGAACCTCAGCGCAATGGTGGCGCCTGCCACGCCGCCGATTGCCGCGAGAACCGTACCGGACATGCCGGATATCAGACGGTCCATGCCGAAGACGGTCAGCAGCGTCAGAACGAGAGCCGCGCCGCCCATGAAGCCCACGAGCGCGCGGCGATAGTGCTCGAGCACGTACGCGGCCGTCGCGGCAGCAACTGCAAGCACAATAGCAAGAGCGACGGTGGCGAAGCCGACGTTTCCGGTGAGCCACCGGCCAAGCAAGAATCCGATCTCCAAACCGAACAGCCCGTAGAGGAGCGGCAGCCACCCATAGAACATCAGAAGACCGAAACCCATGATCCCGATGCCGCAAAGGATGAGCAGAACCGCGAACGAGAACAGCATGTCTCATCCCTTCCAGGTCGGATGCCTTACAGGTTCAGGCAGGCGATCCAGCCGCTCGGCTGGTCATATGCGCTACGTGCTCACAATAGTGAGGACTGCGTTCGCGCTCCTATCGGGAGAAGCCCCCAATCGTCGTCGGGGCGGCCCTTAGAGGCAGGCCTTTCGAGAGAGATCGAAATTCTTCTGAGCACACCGCGTGCGAGAACGCAGCACAAGTCACGCTGTGTACTGTCGTCGCGATGGCTTTGAGAATTTGCTCGGTCGCGATGTCAGCGACCGGCCCAAGGGTTCATGTTGATGACATGAGCGAGCGACGCGAACGGCTTGCTGCACGTCGCGTGATAGTCTCCAGTCAATCCCTTGAAGCCATGCGGATCGTTTCGGAACTCGATGCGTGTCACGCGCTGTTCCTTCGCAATGGGCTCCTTGCACGCCCGGCACCACCGCTGGCCGTGGGGACCTTCATCGAACGCTGATCCATCGAGTGGCATAGTGGTTTCCCCCCAATTTCCGCCCCCGCCACTTTGAATACTGCATCTACGGCCCCGGGCCGCCAGGGCGACGGACACTTTGCCGCAAGATTCTGCGTCCGCGCGAACGCAGATCGATCCGCACGGCTGGCAATTTTGTCCTTGAGCATTGTTCACGCCGATCTCGGCGTCGCGGCAGGCTCGGATCGGTGCAGCCGCAAGCGTCCCATCAGCACCGATGCACGACGCTGCGCACTAAAATTTCGACTGACGTCAGGCTATGCCGGACTGGCGTGCTTGCGCAGCCGCAACGCAAGCAGGCAGAGCAGGATGCCGTAGATAATGGCGTAGCAGGCGATGACCAGCACGAGCGCAAGTGCACCCGCCCCCGGGCGCGCGATCAAGAGGGCGCCAAACAGAACCGAAAGGGCGCCGGTCGCGACGAGCAGCCACGTGTCGTCGAGCTCGTTGCGCATGGCGATGGCTCCGACAATCTGCAGGATGCCCGTCGCAATGGCCCAGATCGCGATGCAGAAGAGTAGAACGAGGCCCGTGATGCCTGGCCAGAGCAGAGTGATGATGCCGGCGGCGATACCGAGCAGACCTACGATCGCAAGCCACCAGCTGGATGCATACTCGCTACCACGTATGGCGGCCAGGACTGCGAATGCGCCATCGGCGAGCACGAAGATTCCATAGAGAACGACCAGCGTGACGAGCGTCACGCCGGGCCAAGCCATCGCGAGAACGCCGAAAACTATGGCCGCTATACCCCTGAGCAGGATGAGCCACCAGTTATCGGCAAGCGCCTGGATCCTGGATCGCAATGGATGGCTGATGTGGTGGACAACAGGTGCACTACGCATGATCGACCTCCAATTGACGGCGCGGCTCACCGCGCGGATTTGCATTGCCGGCATCGGCGAGCGGCTCCTGGCGCTCCCTGACTTCGGCAAGATCCCGCTCGAGGAAGTAGTTCAGGAACGTGCGAACGAGGGCGATCACAGCGAGGCGGCCGATGTCGTCCCACGTTGGAGCAATGGACGTTTCAATGATGTCGGCGGCCAGCTGAAAGGTTAGTCCTGCCACGAGCCAGCGCGCATAACGCAGCCAGACATCACGCCTCTGGTGGCCTGTCGGCGATGAAAGCAACAGATGCAAGCCGCGAACGAACGCCTCGATCGTTCCGACCAAAACAATGAGAAGCGCCATCGTATCGATGAGCGAGACTGAGTAATGCGATGCGACCGTGAGCCACTCTTGCATGATGGCGACCATGCCTCCAATTGAGCACTCAGCCCGGCGAGCGCAGTCATCCGCTCAGCCGAACGGGCCGATCTGAAACGCCATGCTGACGATTGCAAAGATACCGATAAGAAGCAGGAGGATGGCGGTGATCAGAATCATGGACGGCGGGAAATGACTTTCGCCGTGGATGAGTCCTGCTTCCGTCATCGCTTTGCGCTCATTGCGCAAACCAAGCATGAACTGCACGTGATAGACGATCCCCACGACCAGCATACCAATTCCGAGCGCGACGAGCGCCATGCCGAAGTTGCGCGCGGGCGCCGCATTGGTCAGGAGATCCTGATCGCGGAGCTTCTGGAACACCTGGAAGATCGTGAAGCCGAACGAGATCAGCGACAGTGATGTGCGGATCACCGACATCAGCGTGCGATCTGCACTCATGCGCGTGCGTTGGAAGGACATGCCCGTTCGACGCATCGACATCTCGGTGCGATCGGTCGACATGTCCGTCCGCTGTGTCGAGAGGTCCGTGCGGTACTCCGAGAGCGACGTCCGATGCTCGGACAAAGCGGTGCGATGTGTCGACAGCTTCGTGCGGTGCTCGGAATACTGGGTCGAGGCTTGATCGGGATGAGAAGCATCCACAGTAGGCACTGGCGGCACAGGCTTCTCGGAAATCCGCTCCGGCCGCTCGATGTGCGCTTTTATGGTCGACATGCGCATCCAATCTCCGTGTCGCTATCGGCAGGTCAGTGCCGCGCTGTCAGAATTTCCCATCATGCTACCCAAGTGTGGTTCGCGCCTCACATCGGGAGGCACCCTAGAAATGATTGATAGAACTCGCACGGATCACCCGGCGGTGTGGTGTGGGCAATCGCTGCCCTTCGCGACGCCATCATCCCGTCTCTTCTCGGGGTTCCTTCCGTCGAGGATCAGTACTTTTCCCGACTTCTTCAGAAGCAAAATATTCGTTAACTCATTGGATCGTTCGGGGCCGAGGGAGCTCGGGGGGCATGGCTGAAACGCCAAACATACTCTTTGTCGCGCTACTGCTGTCCGTTTTGAACCTGGGGGTGGTGAAAATTACCGTCTGGTTTGCAAGCCTGCTTTTTGCGCCGTAACTCCCCCTCCACCATAAATCCCCAGCACCCATCGCGCGGCGCAGAATAAATTTCTGCGCACGCCTGAAAACGCTCACTTTCCGCACACTCGAAACCGCTCTGAGTTAGAATCCCCGGAATAGGAATAAAGGCCTATGCTTAGTAACGATAAGAAATGTGATAGAACTCATTCTTTTAGTATCTAGCTAAGTCATATATAAGACATAACGCGGCCACCATCGCCGACGACTTTGCTATACGAGGCCGCCGACGCGCGTACTCGCCGACCCTGCCGGGACTGAAGCTGGAAATAATCTCGAAGAAAGCGTCGGGATGCAGCATCTAAGCGAAGCGAACAAATGGGTGGGGGGAGCCCAGATGACACGGCAGCTGACGTCAATATGGCGCCGCAGCCTGGAACGGCTCCCGCGCTCGGCTCGTGCACCGTTTCTTACATCGCTGGCCTATCTTCTGGGCGCCGAAGCCGCTTTCCTGGTGGGTACGCTGTCCGACCAAGTCTTTGCGCCTTTCTGGCCGCCGAACATTATTCTCTTCTGTGCCCTCTTGGGCGCACCGCACACACGCTGGTGGATTTTCATCCTGGCCGTTCTGCCGGCTCATATCATCGCCGAGCTTCAGATCGGCATGAACTGGCCACAGTTGATGGTGGCATTCCTGACGAATTGTGCCATCGCAGTACTCAACGCGGCTGCCATTAAATGGGTGCTCGTTTCGCCACCTTGGCTCAGCTCATTCCGACGAACCACGGTCTATATCATCATCGCAGCGGGGATCGGCCCCGCGATCGTCGCGTTCTTTGGAGCCTACGTCAGGCCCTTTGGCGGCGCGCCGCCGGATAATTATTGGACGTTCTGGCTCGAGTGGTACGCGGCCAATGCATTGGGAAATCTCACGCTCGGACCTGTGCTGCTTGCTTTCTTTGGGGCGGGCGGCGGCGAAGCGTGGCGGCTTCTCTCGCGCGAGCGCTGGATGGAGGCCGCACTCTTATCGATCGGCCTGCTGGTCTCTTGCGCGATTGCGAGCAAGGCATCGATGCTGAGCGGTGGCGTTAGCTTCTTGCCCGCGTTGCTTTACCTTCCACTCCCGTTTGCCCTCTGGGCGACCGTCCGGTTCGGCATACGCGGGGCGAGCCTGGCGATCCTGATCATCACACTCACATCAATCTGGCTGAACCTGAGCGGTCCCACGGTGTTCACCGCAGCGACCCCCGAAGACAACGTGCTCGCCCTCCAGCTGTTCTCGATGGGCCTCGCTGTGCCCGTGCTCTTGCTTGGCACGTACGTCGACAGTGCGAAACGCACCGAGAGGCGGACCCGCGAGTTGGCCCGCATGGTTCTTTGGTCGCGAGAGGAAGATTGGCGCAAGACGGCGAGAGACTTGCACGAGGGCATCTGCCAGGATCTGGCCGCGATCAATCTGAAGGCACAGCACTTATTCAAGAAGCTGCCTCCCGAAACGCGAGACGAAGCGGAGGAGATAGAGGCCGATCTGCAGGCAGCTATCAGCGTACTGCGCACGGCAGCGTACAGCATGTATCCGCCCCTCCTGGTCGAAGCCGGACTTCAGCCTGCGCTTCGTTCGTTTCTCAGAACCTTTTCAGACCGGAGCGGAATTGCGGTGGAGCTCAATATATCGGACAGCATAGCAAGGCTGGCACCCGATACCGAGAATGTCGTCTTCCGCATTGTTCAAGAGGCATTGACGAACATCGAACGCCATTCGAATAGCACAACCGCGCAGATTGTCCTGGCGCGGAGCCGAGCCGAGCCTAATGAGCTGATTCTACAGATCGAGGATCCAGCGGCCAGCAATCGACAAGGCGGAAGCATGCTGTCGCGCCTCAGGAGCATTGCGCCAGCACCGGTCACCAGTGGCCTTGGCGTCGTTGCGATGACCGAACGCCTTCACCGCCTGGGCGGGCGCCTCAGCATCTACTCGGCCGATGGATCGACAATTGTGGAAGCGGTATTTCGAGATGCGCCGGAGGAAGCGAGCCTTCTCAACACCTCTAAGGCTCGACAAGCCTATTCCGGATCGCGTACCGCACGAGCGCGGCGGTCGAGTCAAATTTGAGCTTGTGCATCACGTTGGACCGGTGCGTCTCCACGGTCTTGATGCTGATATTTAGAACGCTTGCGATCGTTTTGTTGCTGTGCCCCTCGGCAATGAGCTGCACGATGCCACGTTCGCGACTCGTCAGGACACCTTCGGTCTTTGACTTCATGAGATAGGCATCGAGAATTCGATCGGAGGCCTTTCCCGTGAAGAAGGAGCGCCCCACGGCCAACGCCTCTACCGCCGAGTACAGATGCTGCTCGGCGTCGGACTTGAGCAGATAGCCGCGCGCTCCAGCTTGCAGCAAATCCTGCAGCAGCGTCTCATTGTCATGCATCGTGAAAATGAGAACCTCTACGGTCGGCGCGCGCATCTTGATCTGGCGAGTGGCCTCTACGCCGTTGATCAGTGGCAGCGAGTAGTCGACTATCGCGACATCCGGCTTGTGTGCAATGGCCTGCGCGATGGCCTTTCTGCCGTCGCCCGCTTCAGCAACGACGCTCCAATCAGCACGCGCCTCGAGTAGTCGCCGCAGTCCGGCGCGAACGACATCGTGATCGTCGGCAATAAGAAGACGCACCATGATCGCTCCACTTTGCTGCGTCGAGCCCCATGAGCTGGCAGGTACACCGCGGTGAAGCGGGCCGTATTTCGCAGCGTAGATTAGCTGAACCAACGATCAAACGCTTCACCTTGAACAGGCTTAATGGAGCAGCATTTTAAATGAACGCAGCTCCATCGCTGCCGACTCTCGGCGCACTTGAAATCCTACGTTCACGAAGAATGGGACAGGTTGCTATCGGTGATTACCCTGTCTCGTCACCGCCAGCGCCCTATTTGCAGATGCGAGAAAATGCACCGCGGCAGCGCTGCCAAGCCAGCGGTGGGGAGGGGCCGCGCCGAAGCCTCCCCCGAAGCTTGGCGCGGCCCAGCAAGATTGGAACAAGCCCTGACGACCGTGCCGGGCTGCCCAATCCGTGACCTGGATCCTGACGGACAGCGGCGGTCACACACCGTTAGATGCCAGCGCAGCCCGTCGCTGCCCACCCCCGTTTCAGGGGAGAGTTGGAGAACAGTGGTCCAGCCGTGTGGTTCGCGAGCCTGCAAACACTGTGAGGCCGCAATCGTGGCATCAAGGGATGAGGTGCTGGCGCAGCGCTTCGGCAACCGTTTGCGTACGATTACGGGTCCCAAGCTTCTGCTGCGCCTTCTTGAGATGGCTACGCACCGTTTCCTCACCCAGCGACAGTGCCTCACCGATCTCCGCCACCTGACGGCCGAGCGATGAAAGCCGCAGCACCGCCAACTCCCTCGGCGTCAGGCGCGTTTTCCTGGGAACGCGTCTTGCGTCAGGCGTGCCGAGCTGCTCGAGGCGAAGCGCGGTGAAGTTCGCTGCGAGGAAGATGATTGCCCTACTCTCCTGGTCGCAGCACTTGCTGAGCGGCTTAGGGGACCAGAAGGCCACGATCCAGCGCCGCCCGACGGGACATGTAAGCCCATCCCGCATACCGTATTTGAACGCGAGATCGTAAGGCCACCGGTCGATCCCGATGGGCTCCAACATTCGGCGGCTCTCTGTCCACGTAAAAGGTGCGAGGCTGGTGCGAGCCATCATGAGATCCTGGTCGGCGTACGTCTGGCATAGGTTGGCGTACTCCTCCCACCAGCCACGCGGCACATCCTCCGACAGAAATACCGTCTCCCCGAGCCGCGCCGTCAACCAATCGCGCGACTGAACAGGAATGCGCGCGGCACCGAGCACCTTGAGCGGTGTTCGGCCGTTGATCGCCGTGCCGAGCTTGGCGAGGACGTCTGGAGGCGCATCTAGCTCGCTCATGTGTGCTGCGAACCGGAATACGTTCTCGAGCAGAGCTACGTCGATGCTCGGTTTGTCATGCTCGACTTCACGAAAGCCCACCGAATGCGCCCCAATGGATTGCTTCAAGTATGTGAGCAGCATGACATTTGGATCAGCCCGTCGACATCCGTAGAAACCCGCGATGCTTGGGCTCCAAGCGCAAGGCGAGTGAACCGTCGCTCGAGTCACTGCACTTGAACAGAGACCTGATCAAATCTCAGATGCCGAATTTCCGCCGCTCACTGAACGGCCCTGAATAATCAGAGGTCAGTTTTGCACACTGAGGCATTTACGATGAATTAACCATCGCCGAGATTTTCACGCGTTAACCATACCGGGACCGCATAATAGGGTTTATCCTGAGTTCGAAATCGCGCTTCTGCGGATAAAGTGTTTCGGGGTCGTCCTGGAGACTTGATTGCGGATTTCACATTGACGCGCATCAGGTGTTAAGCCGATTCCGCAGCTACAAGAGAGCAATTCGACTTCCCGAGGGGAGATACACCGCCGGTTCTGCAGGAGTTCAAACCGTGCCGTACGCGGCTATTCTTTTAATCGTAATATCAGCCATTTGGCCTTTTTCGCGGCCAGCACTGGCGGATGTCAAAACGCGCATCCTGCTCCTACACCCTTATAATGAGACGTTTCCAGCGAGCACCCAAGCCGGAGACGCGGTTCGACAACGCTTGACGGAACGTTACGGCAGCAACGTAGATATATATTCTTTTTTCCTGGACTTCGCCCGCTTTCCCGATGAATCGCATAAGCGGCAAGTAGCGGATTACCTCGCGGCGAAATACAAACTCAGCCAACCGGATCTGATCGTCGCACTGGGGGAACCGACACTGGAATTCACGCTGAGCTATCGTCGCGCATTCGGTGCAGATAAGCCCATCGTGTACTGCTGTGTTCCGACCAGCAGCCCAAAAGCACTAGAACCAGAGATCAACGTCTTTGGTGTCGTGAGTGACTTCGAGGTCGGCAAGACCATGGACCTGGCGCTGCGGCTTCAGCCGACCGCTCAACATCTCGTGGTGGTCTCAGGCAGCTCAGATCTCGACCATCGGTGGGTCCAGCACGCACAAACAGCACTCACTTCGTACGAAGCGCGCCTGGACACCGCTTATCTTGTCGGCTTGCCACCTTCGGAGCTTCTGCGCAGAATCGCGGAGATCAACCGCAATACGATCATTCTCGTGCTCGCGTACTTCAGGGACAATAAGGGCGAGAGCTACATTCCGAAGGAGATTGTTGCCAAGGTCGCGAGCGCTGCTCCTGCGCCGAGCTACAGCATCTTCGATACGATGCTCGGTGAGGGCATCGTGGGCGGCTACATGGATACGTTCGAAGCCGCAGGAAAACTAGCCGCAGATGTCTCGTTTCAAGTACTGGCCAGCACCGATCGGAGTGCCGTTCCAGCACTGACGACGACAGATCACGGATATCGCGTGGACGCACGCCAGCTCGAACGCTGGGGTTTGCTGAGAAGCGCGCTGCCAGCAGGCGCGACGGTGAGCTTCGAGGCCTCGACGCTATGGGACAGCCACCGCAAGGCCGTCCTCGGGACACTTGCCATCTTCGGCGCCGCGCTTCTCGCACTCGCCATTTTGCTGGTCCAGATAGGCAGACGGCGGAAAGCGGAGACCTACCTGAAGGATAGTGAAGAGCGCCTGAATTTCGCAGCGGCCTCTGGAGGTATAGGCCTGTGGCAGTACGACATCGGCAATAGCGAACTCTGGTCATCCGAGCACTGCCGCACGATGTTCGGACTGTCGCCGGACTGCCCGTTGACCACCGACGTCCTGCTGCGTCGCGTACATCCGGCAGATCGGCATATTGCCTCAGCGTCGATCCGCGCGGCCACATACGGCCTGCTCGCCGAGACCATGATCGAGTTCCGTATCGTGAGGCCGGATGGGCAGGTCCGCTGGATTCAGGGACGTGGTCACAGCACGTTCGACAGCCACGGCAACGCCATCCGCGTCAGCGGCATCTTTCGTGACCTGACAGCCTACAGGGCCGCCCAGAGGGAGGCGAAAGATCTCTCTCAGCGCATCCTGAGCATTCAGGACGAGGAACGCCAGCGTATCGCGCAGGAACTTCACGATTCGACGGCTCAGCATCTGGCCGCGATCAATCTCAACCTGATGGCGCTCCGCGGCGCGAGCAATCCCGCGGAGAAGACCGTTCCATTGTTCGCGGATATCCAGGGCTCACTGATTGCGGCGATGAACGAGCTGCGGACATTCACCTATCTGCTCTATCCGCAGGATATCTCGCGCGATGGACTACTGGAAACGCTTGGGCGGTACATCGCAGGCTTCAGCCGGCGTACTGGGCTCCAGGTCAAGCTGCGGATCACAGAGAACCTCGAAGACCTTTCGCCAACGATCCAGCATTCCGTGATGCGTATCGTTCAGGAATCTCTGGCCAACGTACACCGCCATGCGTCGGCATCCCGCGTCACAATCAAGCTCCTGCGCAGTGCCGATCGCGTACACCTGTTGATCGCCGACGATGGAGTCGGACTGAAGCATTCACCAACCATGGGCGACGAAGAGAATTCGGCCCTTCCTCTGGGGGTCGGCATCCCGGGGATGGCCGCGCGCGCCCGACAGCTCGGCGGAAGGCTCGACGTTCGGAGCAAGCCTACGGGCGCACTCGTGCACGCGGTTCTGCCGCTTGATCTTGTGCATGAAGTCGCCGTGCCCAGAACTGCCACCATCGACCCGCAGAATGGCGTTCATCGTATCGCCGAGCATAGAGTGTCAGGAGGCCGTGCAGGCGCAGCGAGTACGGATCCGATCAAGACACGGCGTTGGGCAAAGGCGCAACAGCAGCAGCATCAACATTGATGTGTCTGACGCTGAACGCAGCTTGCGCTGCCGTACTTCCAGTAGCTGGCGCTGATCCGCACGCACGTGCGTCGTGCAGCTACGCCCGTCAGGGTTGCCGGCATCAAATTTAAGCACTCGTCCCGATATCTCCCACTGCACCCGTGGGCGACGCTTGATCCTGCCCGGTAGCAGGCGACGAACCTCCGACAACTATCGCGCTCGTATCGCGCTCGGGCCGACACTGGTCGCTGAGAGCGCCGCCAAAGAAGAGGATGGCTCGATGGCCAGCAACATAGTTTCCGCAATCTCAGAGTTCTTGACCCCCGACATACTAGGCAAAATCGCAAGCGCCTCAGGCCTCGATCGCATGATGACACAGAAAGTCGCCGATGCGGCGGTCCCGACATTGCTCGGCAGCTTGGCGGAACTCGCAAGCAAACCCGGCGGCGCACGTCGGCTGATGAGCGTTGTGACGGATCTGCCCGCCGATGCGCTGGAGAACCTCTCGAGCAGCCTTATCGGTCCCGCACAGTCCGCCTCGCACGGCAATGTTCTTCTGTCCTCTCTGCTCGGCGGCACTACGCCTAATCTCCTCGCAGCCGGCATCGGGCGCTTCCTCGGGATCAATGCGAGTGCCATCCAGACCGTGTTGGGGCTCGTTACGCCGTTGGTGCTGGGTTGCCTCGGGCGTGTGCAGCGCGCTCAAGGCCTCGACACCGACGGGCTCGCGCGTCTTCTGACCGATCAAAAGGACAACATCGCCAATGCAATGCCGGAAGGCCTATCGAGCCTTCTCGGAGAGTGCACGCGCACAGCAATTGCTGGAGGACCGCAACCGGCCACGCACACTGCGGCGCGAGTGGAACCCCCTGCCGCTCCCCCATCACGTTCCGGAGCCGATACGCTGAAACGTGCAACCTGGCCCTACTGGGCATTTGCGCTCATCGCACTGGGCGGCCTCTTGTGGTCGTTCCTGCCGCGCGGCGACAACGCAGTCGAACAAGCTTCCGTTACGCCGACACCGACGCGAGAGGCGCCGATGCCGGTATCTGGCGCCGACGTCAAGACGGTGTACATCACCCGCCCCGCCGCGAATTGGGTATCGATCGGCATGTCCCCCAACGACTACGTCGATCGGGAAATATTCAACGCACGCGGCGAGAGCCTCGGCACCGTGCGCGATCTTCTTGTTGCCCAGGATGGCAGAGCCGCTGCCGCCGTCATTCGCGTGGGCCGTTATCTTGGCATCGGCGAGAAGGATATAGCAGTTCCATTCACCGCAATTCGCGTAGAGCAGCGCAACGGTAATCCGCACATGGTTATCGACCTGATGAAGGATGCGCTGCAATCCGCACCGGCTTACGAGAGCCTCCCAGCAGCCAAGCAATAGCTGCCAACTGACAGGTGGCGGCGCAACGCCCGCCGCCACCTGCTTTCGCAGGGCCCCGACGATGACAACCGACATTGCTCGACGCAGTCTCATATTTATCGTCGGTCACGTCGCTTTCATCGTGTTGGTGGTCGCGATCTCAAGCACCGAGTAGCGCGCCACTCGAAAGCACCGACGAACGCGCGCCGTGCGCAGGTCACCGCTCCGTGTTCCGGCGCTTCTCCAGGAGATACCCGAGCCCATTTTGGGGTTATCCCTGATGGGAGCCACCATGAGGTCACCTCACAATACATGCGCTTGGATCGACGTCGATCCGATGTGTATGGAGTACGACATGATCACCAATCTAACGCGAATGATCGCTGCAGGTGTGCTGGGTGCGGCTGTTCTCGGTTCGGCGGCAGTCGCTCAGGAATTCGACAACAAGAAGTTCTTCAACGAGCTTACGAGTCGCGGCGTGAGCACCGGCACTCTCGATCCGGACAAGTTCTTCGAAGAGATGCGCGCAACGGGCGCAAGTGCTCAGGCGCCCTTCTCAGCGGAGAGGTTCTTCCAGGAACTCCAGGCGCGCGGCGCTTCGACGCCGGTCGGCTTCGATGCAAGGCGCTTCTTCGACGATCTGGCCGCAACGGGCGCGAAGGCACCGGATATCGTCAAGTAGAACTATCGCACGACGACCAACTGGAGCTGCGGCGGTGCGAGGGATCAATCCGCGCCGCCGACGCTCGTTGCCAACCTGCCCACGCACGTTTGCGTATGGCGGTCACACCAGCTTCTTCTCTCCGAGGAGTACAGGTTATGGGACTGCAATCACGCTGGTCAAAGCGCTATGCCGCAACTGCAATTGCCTTACTAATGACGCTTCCCGCCCTCTCCAGCAGCTCCGCGGACGAGCAGAAGAAATTGCGCCACTCATTCGCCGAGGCCATAAAGAGAGCCTTGCCAAGCGTCGTCGGCATCCAGGTCAAAGGTGAAGAGCACGTCGAGGAGACGAACGCATTCTTCAACCACCCAGTGACGTTCACCGAAGGCAAACAGGCCTCCAAGGGCAAGACGCGTACGGTTGGCTCGATCGGCTCCGGCGTGATCGTCGCGGCGACCGCCACCACGGGCCTGATCGTAACCAACTTCCACGTGATCGAGGGTGCAGACCGCATAGGCATCAGACTCAACGACGGCCGAGCATATGAAGCCAAGCTTATTGGCCGGGATGCAGCGACGGACATCGCGGTTCTTGCACTCGAAGCTCCCCGGCTCGCGCCAATTCGCCTTGGAACGCGCGCCCCACTGCAAGTCGGCGACCTCGTCATTGCGATTGGCGCACCGCTCGGGCTCGAGTCCACGGCAACGCTCGGGATGATCAGCAATTTGTTCCGATCATCCGTCCACTACCGGAACTTCGAGGGCTACATTCAGCACGATGCCTCGGTCAATCCCGGCAATTCCGGGGGCGCGCTCCTCAATGAGGATGGCGAGCTCATCGGCATCAACACCGCCATAAAAAGCCCGAGCGGCGGCAATGTGGGTCTGGCGTTCGCACAGCCCGTCGGCCTCGCCATGAAGATCGGCGACCAGATAATCAAGAACGGTCGGGTCCTCCGCGGGGACATCGGCGTCTCATCGTCGGATGTCACGCCAAGAATTGCCGCGGAGTTCAACCTCGATATCTCACAGGGCGCCATGCTTACCAGGGTTGCTCCGGGCTCTCCTGCGGAAAAGGCCGGATTAAAAGTCGGCGATGCGGTGATCGAGGTCGGCATCTTCAAGCCCGATACATTCTCGGCGAAGGCCGACGCCATGATGGTGCCGATAATCTCCGGGCGCAATCTCGAGGCGGCACTCGGCATCCATGGCGTCGGCGACAAGCTGCTGCTGAGATTTCGACGCGGCACCGAAACCGAGCTTTCCGAAGTCCAGTTCGGCCCGCTTCCGGAGCCAAAGCGATACGAAGCGCCCGCAAACTCCGGTCGCTTGCGCGGGCTCGTCGTCACAGAGCTTGGACCGCAGAATCCCAAGTTCGGCGAAGTGAGCGGCGTGCTTGTGGTGGATACCAAGTCACGCTCGGCATCGGAATTTGCCGGCTTCCTGCCGAACGACATCATCACGCACGTGCACACCCGCATCATCCGGACGCCCGAGGATCTGTTCGAGCTCAGTGCGGATAGTGCGGAGGCTCCTGAGATACGCCTGATCCGGGGCGATACGCCGCTGCGTTTCAAGCTGCCATTCTGAAGCCTCCAGCGCGCCCCGGTTGATGATGGAGCACGCATCGGCACATGAGGAAGTGCCTTTCAGGGTTGCCCCCGATAGCTGCGCGGTGGCTCACGACTGAAGATCGATACCGAGCCGGTCGATGCCGTACGAAGTCCGCGAGACCAACGACAATCGCGGAACGATCGTCCGTAGCATTGCCGGTCGCAGTGAAGAAAGCGCATGCCCGGCCGGAGACTGCCGAAACGCAGATCCCCATTTCCGCGAGAGCCCCGCGGCCGGGCATGAGATAGCGGAGGTTGAAAAAATGAAAGTGATCAGCGCAACTCTCATTGCCATTAGCTTGCTCGCGGTCTCGTCGTTCGAACCATTCAACGACCCGCGCCTGGCATTGCCGCGTTCGGCGGATACTCAACAATCGATGCTCATGACAGGCAATGCCGTCGTGGCTCAGGCACCCGGCACATGCTGCAACGACGATTTCCGTCAGGCACTGCCATTGTCGGAGTCACCGGTTGATCCGCAGGTCGCCAAACCGTAGTGCGTCGACCGTTGAGACACAGCGGCTTCGGCTACGCGAGTAAATTTGATGTTCTAGGTCGGCTGACGGCCATTGCCTACAGGCAGATGCGCCGTCGGCCCTTTAGCATGGTGGAAGCGTGATGGCATCGATCGGCCAGATTGTTGTTTGGATTGTGATCGGACTGATCGGAGGGAGCCTGGCCGGGTACATTATCAAGCGTGACCGAAAGGGGTTCGGCTTGGTTCAGAATCTGGCTCTGGGCCTTTTGGGAGGCTTGGCGGGAGGTTTTCTGTTCCGCGTGCTCGGTCTGTTCGAGCAACTCGACCGCTATGCCGTCTCGCTGCGCGATGTCACTTCCGCGCTCGTCGGCTCACTGCTCGTACTGGCTGCGCTTTGGTACTGGGGCCGGTCTCACAGCCTGAGCTGATCGGCGCGGAGGGCGAGGCCTTCACTTCCTTTCTAGCTCATGCACGTGAGACCACGCTTCGCCCGGCGGTGCATGGAGAAGCGTTCTGCAGCGCTGCAGGAAGAAGCGTGCAGGCGGATCGCGCGGCGCAATCTGCTCGAAGCATAGGCTGGCACCCGCAAAATCCTTCGATCTCCAGCAATCGAGCCCATCCGCATAGGTCTTCATCATAGATTGGATCTCGTCGGTGATCTCGCCGGCAATCCCCATCGGCTCATAGATTCGTACAGGGCTCGATCGCCCGACGACCCGGATGGTGTCGATCTCACGCCACGCAACGGCCGGCCCCGCGAGCTGCACGGTGGCTTCTGAAGCGAGTATTTCGGTCCCGTAGAATTTGTTTGCTCCCTCGATGCGCGATGCCAGATTCGCGCTGTCGCCGACGACGGTGTAGTTGAAACGCCGCTTCGAGCCAATGTTGCCGACGATACCTGCGCCGGAATGGAGGCCGATGCGTTGCTCGAGCGAACGACCTCGCACCGCGAGGCCTGCCGCATTCATCTCACTCAATCGCGTGCGCGCTGTCATCGCCGCCTTGACGGCATTGAGCGCGTGCTGCGCGTCATCTGCGGGAGCGCCGAATACACCGTCGATCGCGTCACCGATGTATTTGTCGATGAAGCCATCATGCGCCATGACGATATCGGTCATGGCGGTCAGGTACTCGTTCATCAGGGTCACGAGTTCCTGCGGCTCGAGATCCTCGGAGAGTTTGCTGAAGCCGGCAAGATCGGACCGGTACAGCGTCACGATGCGCCGCTCACCACCAAGTCGAAGCCTTTCGGGGTGGCGCGCGAGCTCCTCGACAATGCTGGGTGCCATGTAGTGGCTGAAGGCCTGGCGCACGCGGTTGCGTTCGCGAGTCGTGTGAAAATAGAAGAAGCCCGTGCAGAAGATATAGAGACCGGTCAGAGTGAAGGCCGGAAATGATGGGTCGAGAAGCGAGCCCGCGGATGCGCGCGCCCACCAGGCAATCGACAGCACGGCGATCATTGTCGCAGCGCCCATGACGGCACCGAGAACCGGACCTGACCGCAATACGAGTATGGCCAGCAGGAGACCGGCCAGGGTCGTGAACACCACCTCCAGCCCCGTGGAGAGATCCGGCCGATGCAGCATGTTGCCGGCAATGATCTGCTCGATTGCCTGAGCATGGATCTCGACACCGGCGACGACCGAGCCAAGCGGCGTCGCGCGGAGATCGAACAGGCCCGGAGCACTCGTGCCGACGAGCACGATGCGGTCCGCGATTTCCTCGCGCGCCACACGATCCTCGAGCACGTCGACGGCAGAACGGAAACGGTTCGGATCATGCGGTGTGAAAGACAGCCACATCTGTCCGGCATGGTCCGTCGGCACGAGATACTTACCGATACGCACCGAAGTGATCCCCGTCTCGCCGACGAAGGGCGTTTCTCCGCTCGCCGTCGAGGAGCGCACCGCGATGGTGTTCGTGTCGGTCGCAAGACGCATCGTCTCAGCCACGAGCGACGGCGCAAGCGCGCTGCCGAGCCGTACCAGCATCGGCACCTTGCGCACGACCTGATCGTGCTCTGGAAACCAGTTGAGGACACCGAGTCCGGTTGCCGCCTCCTGCAGAACCGGCGTGTTGCCCGTCACCGCCGGCAGAAAGGGGCAATGCCGCCCTGGATCCGTGCCGAGCAACGCAAATCCGGCCTTTGACACGTTCGGCGCTTCGGGGGTCCCTCCCCGCCCGATAAGACCGAGCACGACAGAACTCGCCTCCAGCGATCGGGAAAGCCGTTGTTCGCCGGACGGTAGAGCGGCCAGTTTCTGCACGAGAAGTTGCATATCCGGCGCCAATCGGAGGGCCGGCGGGAGCGCAGACAACGCGTCCGGCTCGGTGCTGGCCAGCACGATATCGAAGGCAATGACCCTGGCGCCGCGCGCCGTGAGCCGCTCGACCAGATCGGCAAGTATGTCTCGTCGCCAGGGCCACGCGCCCATTGCCGCGAGCGAGCGCTCGTCGATATCGATGATGCGGACAGGGTAGGCTGGATCGGCTTGGCGTGGCTGTAGCTGCTGCAGCGTGTCGAAGGCAATGAGCCGGACGCGCGCCAGCGGCTCCGGATCGAGCCAACGCACGACGGCCGCTGCGCCGAGCACAAGCAAAACCGCCAGCCAGTACATCGCACGGGTGCGCAAGAATCCCTCGAAATTTTAGACGGCCTGCGCCCCGGGGCCGCCGGCCCAATCCTCTGTACGCTCCGTTACCCCCATGTTACCTTTCCCCATGAAGAAAAATCTATGCTCATGTGGGGGGGTATTTTGGCGTATGCGCGTGCTCGCACTTTAGTGTCCGGTGCATGGTGGTCGTGCGGGGCAACCACATTAGGTCTGATGCTCTCCGCCGCCTTGGCGCTCGGGACCGGTGCCACCAGTGCACGCGCCAACGAGCCTGAGGTCGGAACGACAGTCCTCGCGAAGGCGACAGTTCTCGGCGTCCGCGGCACCGAAGAGCGGCCTCTCAAAGCAGGTTCCCGGGTTTATCGGAATGAACTCGTCCGCACGGGGCCTAAGGCGCAGGTCGAGCTCAAACTCGACGACAACACCAAGCTCGCGCTCGGGCCCGATGCAGAGTTGCGCCTCGACGAGTTCGTCGTAGCATCAGGTGATGGCGCGAGGTCGATCGCCGTGCGGCTCCTCAAAGGGACGCTGCGATTTCTCACCGGCCGCCACTCGAGCGAGAGCTACAAGATCGAAACACCATCGGCGACCATCGGCGTTCGCGGGACCGTCTTCGACATCTATATCGGTCCCAAAGGCGATACGTTCGTTCTGCTGCACAAGGGCGAGGTCGAAGTTTGCTCCCGTACGCGTTCATGCCGCTCGCATCGTCGTGTCGGACGCGTCGTCCATGCGACGCCTCTGGGCGTCGTCTCGCAACCCGTGAAGTGGTCTGCGAAACTCGTGCACGGCGTGGGCGTCAGGCAGGCCTTTCCGTTCGTCGGCCGCAGGCTTGTCGTCGATCCCGTGCGGCGCCTGTCGCACAAGTCCATCACTGACGACTTTCGTGTGCTCGATCAGGGCGGCAAGTCGATCGAGCGAACACTTAGGAAAATATCACCATTTTGACGAACCGGCAGTCACGGAGGCGGCGTAGTGCCGTGCCTCAACCGCACACATATTGGATTCGATTTACGTAGAGCGGGACTGGCGCGAGTTTCCAGCGCGACGATGTGCGCTGCGCGCAGATGGAGAAATATGTGATGCCGTGGGTGGATCTCATCGGATACTTCGGCGCATTGCTCACGCTCTGCGTCTACTCAATGAAGAGGATGATCCCCCTTCGCGTTGTAGGAATCTGCGCCAACTGCGTCTTCGTCGCGTACGGGTTTCTGGGCGAGGTGTACCCCCAGATGGTGCTGCACGGCATCCTGCTCCCGATCAATGCCTATAGACTGCGCGAGATGCTCGTTCTCGTGCGCAAGGTGAAGGCCGCCTCGGACGGCGACCTCAACATGGAGTGGCTCAAGCCGCATATGAGCAGGCGCAAAGTTCAGCGCGGCGATGTTCTCTTCCGCAAGAACGATCCCTCATCGGACATGTTCTATACGGTGTCAGGCCGGTATCGCTTGGGCGAGATCGGACAGGACGTTCTGCCTGGCCAGTTGATCGGTGAGCTTGGCCTCATCGCGCCGGACAACAAGCGCACACTCACGTTCGAATGCACCGAGGACGGCGAGCTGCTCGTCATCAGCTACGATCACGTCAAGCAGCTCTATTTCCAGAACCCAGAGTTCGGCTTCTACTTCCTGAAGCTCACGAGCCAGCGTCTCTTCAAGGATATCGAACGGCTGCGAACGGCGGAAACGTCGAGTTCGGGAGGCAATCTCCCGCGCACTGCCGAGATAAGCGATCCGAGTTCCATCAAGGCGATTGGCCCGGGATAGCGCGAGCACCGCTTACACCACCAGCCTAGAGCGCTCCACGATCGTGTGGCCGGCGCCTTAGAGCGCGCCAATGGCATCGCGGATTTCCGGCTCCAGTCGGGCCCCGCCGCCTGTTGCCCATATGCAACCATAACTCTGCAAAGTTGCCCGACTGCATCGGGAGACCTGCACGCGCCCGCCTCTGCCCTGTTAATAATTTGTTAATAAGCTGTGGGGGGAGTGTGTGTAGTGCGTGGGTTTTTGCGTTCGTTACTCGTTGCGTCCTCGATGTTTAGCGGCCTTACGGCCCTGACGCCGGCCAGCGCCGGAAACATCCTCGGTGAGCAGTCTCCAGGTGTATCTATCGATTGGTCAGGCCTTTATCTCGGCCTGCACGGCGGCTACGGCTGGTCGAAGCAAGACACCGGCCTCGGGTCCGACATCAGCGTCGACGGCTGGCTCGCCGGCGGACACGTCGGCCTTCAGCGACAGTTTGACCGCTGGGTCTTCGGTATCGAAGCCTCGATCACCGGCGGTGACCTCGATGGCAACAAGACGATCGCCGGCATGGCGGACGTCAAGGCGACTGTCAGCGACATCCTCACGATCACCGGCAGGCTCGGCTACGCTTGGCGAGACCGGCTTTTCTACGTAAAGGGCGGTTACGCGTCCGCCGATGTCGATCTCAGCATCTCGACGTTTGGGGGCGCCTTTTCCGGCCATTCGCGTGTCGACGGCTGGACAGCAGGCTTCGGCTTCGAGCGCCAGATTACGCATAACGTCAGCATCGGCCTCGAGTACAATTACATCGATCTCGGTGCGAAGAGCTTTACGTTCGCCGGCAGTGGCGGGCCTCTGAGCTTGGCTTCGACGGCCGTCTACTGCCCGCCGCCGAAGCCCGTGTCCGGCAGCTTCGATCCTGACGGCCTTCACACCGTCCTCGCGCGCGTGAGCTTCAGACTGGGCAGCGAGCCGGAGCACGTCCCCTACAAGTGATACCGTAGCCCGGTCGAGCAAAAGCCAGCGACGCAAAGACGCCGCTGGCTCCGCTTTCTTCAATTTGGTGACCTCAATCCTCGACTATGAGGACGACCTCATCCGTCGCGGGATCCACGATCGCTATGTCGTCCTCATAGACGAAGTAGCGATAGTCCCGGAGATCAGGATAACGATCGATGACGACGTTCGGCATGGGCAGAAGTTCGACGCCCTGCGGGATCGTCATGCCGACAGTAACACCACCAATACCGAGTCTGATGGATGCGCCACGATCAATGTGCTCCCGCACGAAGACGCGATCCGGCTCGGCGAGCGTAAGGCGGCGATCCGGCCTGGCTGCTGCGCGGCTGCCACCCGAAGTGATAACCGCAACGACTGCGTAACTCGCTGGATCGACGATGACGATTTCGTCACGCACGTAAACGTAGCGATAGCCGCGATACGCAGGCACGACCTCGACGATGTCGGCGGGCAGCGTATGCAGCGTTACGCTGCGCGGTACGCTGGCACCGACACGGATGTCGAAGTTGACGTTCGTTACGCGATTGCGTTCACCGCCTGAACGAGAGAAGCGCTCGCGGACGTTCGTCCGCTGCTGCTCGGAGAGCTGCGTCCGCCCATCGCGATCGGGTCGAGCGCCCTGGCGCTGACGGTCCGCGTCCTTACCGCGCTCGCGCTCCGCCTGATCCGGGCGGTCACCGCGCTGGCGCTGATCTTGTCCGGTGCGCGCGCGATCCTTCTGCTCGTCCTTTCGAAGCTCGTCCGCACGCTTTCGATCATTGCGATCGTCCGATGCACGCGGTGTCCGCTTCTGATCGCCTTGTCCTTCACTGCGGTTTTGCTTGGGTTGTGTCGTGCGCTCGTCGCTGCGCCGTGCCGCGCCGGGTTGACGCTCCGACGGCCGCTCAGCCGAGCCACCCTTGGGGCGCACGGTCTCGCCGCTACGTCCGGGCTGCCCAGACTGGCCCTCGCGGGCGGCATTGCCTGCGCCGGATTCGGGCTCTTTCTGCTGTGTCTGAGGTGCGGCGCCGCCTGGAGAGGATCCACCACCGCCGGAACCGCCGGTCTGGGCGACGGCTGCGCCACCCATGGCAACAACGAGGGCGCACACAGACACCGTGCGCAAAAGCTCCTGCATCATGACGATCTCCTTTGCTCGTCAATTGACGTATCGACGACCAATGCCATGAGCAGCGGATAGTTCCGCAGCCGCGGCGCGTAGCGGCCAGATATGGATGGAAAAACAGCCTCGCCAAACATGCCGGCGGATTGATGCAGCACGGACCGTCCGCACGCGATTGCCCGCGCCGTGCCGCATGCTAACCTCGCCGTGAACAGGGAGGTGCACGTGGCGACATTCGACGATCTCAAGCGCAGTTGTGACGACGACTGGCGAGCCTACTGCCAGCATCAATTCATTCGTGAGCTGGGGCTCGGTACGCTCGCGAGGGCGTCCTTTCGCCACTATCTCGAACAGGACTATCTCTTTCTGGTGCACTTCGCCCGCGCCTACGGGCTCGCCGTGTACAAGAGCCGAAATATTGCCGACCTCAGGCGCGCACTCGACAGCCTGAAAGCCATCGTCGATGTCGAAATGGGGCTGCACATTCAGTACTGCGCCGGCTGGGGCATTACCGAAGACGACCTCATGACGCTGCCCGAAGCACGCGCGACCATGGCATATACCCGTTATGTGCTAGACGCGGGAAACCGCGGCGATCTCGTGGACTTGCATGTCGCGCTCGCACCGTGCCTGATCGGTTATGCGGAGATCGCGACGTGGCTCAATTCACAGACGTTTGTCGTTCGCGAAGGCAATCCCTATTCGAACTGGATCGCGATGTACGCGAGCGACGAATTCCAGGCGGCCGCAGCCGGCGAAAAGGCTTGGCTCGACGAGCACCTCGCGACTGTGACGCCGAAGCGCTTCGCGGAGCTGGCGACGATCTTCAAGGATGCGACACGTCTCGAAATCGACTTCTGGCAAATGGGGCTGGACTGCCGTCTGTGAGCGTGCGCTCGCTTCAAGTGAAACCGCGCGCCCTCGTGCTGCCAACCATGCGACTACTCGAGCCTGTTCAGAGCCACTTCGAAGGCATCGAAGTTACGGAGCATCACGGG
>JAEYYJ010000362.1 GCA_023430845.1 Pseudomonadota bacterium | reverse complement strand
CCGACGAGAAAGAAAAGGCCGATGGAAAGCCCGAGGCCGAGCGCCGTCGCGACCAGTGCGAGCGCAATCAGCGTCGGATAGGCGGCGAGCCACGCTGGCGTTCCGAGCAGCGCCCCCATGTTGGCGAGCGGCAGTATCAGCAGCGCAATCGAGCCGAGTGTGCTCGCGGCAATGGCCGTTGCCTTCGCGGCGAGAATGCGTGCAGCAGGCAGCGGCGCACCGAGCAGCAGATCGAGATCGCCACGATCAAAGAGCGTTCGCGTCGTCGCAAAAAGCCCTTGCGCAATCATCCAGGTGAAGATGCAGAGCGTCGCGATGGCGAGTGGTGCGGCGCCGCGCTCTCCGCCATGCACGTACGGCTCGATCAGCAGTACGGCCGGCCACGCGACGAGATGCAGGACGAGTACACCGCACGCGAGCAGGATGCTGATCCGGCGCGTGGCTTGGATACCCGGATGATCGCTCATCATGTCGGCAAAGCGACGCCAGTTCAGGCGCACATCATGCGCGACAAGCCAGAGAAATGAGCCGGGCGCCTGGTTCATGATGCGCTCACGACGCCATGAGCTCAGCATCCGCGCCGGACTGCATGAGCGTAAGGAACACATCCTCCAGCGTCGAGCTGCCGCGACCGGCTGCTGCTTTCAGCTCGGCGAGCGTGCCTTCGGCTGCAAGGCGGCCACGATGCACGATGCCGATGCGATCGGCGAGGCGCTCGGCGACTTCCAGAATGTGCGTCGTAAGGATGATCGTGGCGCCCGCGCGAACGCGCGCCGTGAGCAGATCCTTGACCTGCCGCGCGATCGCGGCATCGATGCCGGTCAACGGCTCGTCAAGCATGATGAGCTTCGGATCGTGGATGAGTGCGCCCGCCAGCGCGACCTTCTGCTTCATGCCGCGCGAAAAGCCTTCGCAGCGCTGGTGACGATGCGGGCCGAGATCGAGCACCTCGATCAGCTCGTGCGCACGCCGTTCGGCCAATGCCGCAGGTACGCTCCATAGTCCCGCCACGAGCTCAAGATATTCGAGTGGCGAAAGCTTGTCGTAGAGCATGGGCTCGTCGGGCAGCCATGCCGTGATGCGCTTGGCGGCCAGCGGGTCCTTGAGTGCGTCGATGCCGAAGATGCGGATCGTGCCGCTGTCGGGGCGCAGCAGTCCCGCGATCATGCGCAGTGTCGTCGTCTTGCCGGCGCCATTGGGGCCGAGCAGAGCGTAGAATTCGCCTGGGCGAACGGCCAGATCCATCCGCTCGACGGCGATCGCCGCACCGAAGCTCCGTCGCACGCCGCTAAGCAGCACGGCGTCGGCCGCCAATGCGTCGGCCGCGCTCCAATCCGGCACAAGGTTTAAGCCTGCCGACACAACCATCTCCTACGCTCACAGAAGTGCCGGCGGAGCCTAGCGTGGTCGCGTTGCCGTCCTCTTAATCGACCGCATGGCGGTTCAGCGCTCGTGGGGCCTGGACAGGGACGCCGCGATACCTCTCAATGCCAGCGCAACACATGAGCAGGACGGGGGACATCGCATGAGCACGGCTGCAGCGGGAAAGACGGAACTCGAGAAGAAAATCTGCGCGTGGCTCGCGGAAAGCCGCCAGGACATGCTGAGCCTTCTCGAGCAGGTCGTGAACATCGACAGCGGCAGCTACGACAAGGCCGGCGTCGATGCCGTGGGCGAGCGCTTCGTGCGCCATTTCGAGGAGCGGGGGCTGCTCACGCGGATCGAATCGCACGACACGTTCGGCAACGCTATTCACATTCGTCTCGACGACACGCCGACCAACGAGAAACCGATCGTCCTCATGGGCCACCGCGATACGGTCTTCCCCAAGGGCGAGGCCGGCCGGCGCGGCTTCAAGATCGAGGGTGGCCGCGCCTACGGGCCGGGCGTTGCCGATATGAAAGCCGGTCTTGTCATGAATGCCTTCGTGCTCGAAGCCTTCAAGCGGCACGGCGGAAATCCGGCCCCACTCGCCGGGCTCATTACATCGGATGAGGAAATTGCCTCGCCATCCTCTCGGCCGGTGATCGAGCGCGTCGCCCGCGAGGCGCGGGCCGTATTCAATTCCGAGCCGGGCCGGCCGACGGGCAATGTCGTGAGCGGGCGCAAGGGCGGCATTTTCATGCGCTTCGAAGTTCTGGGCAAGGCCGCGCATTCAGGCGGCAATTTCGAGAAAGGCATTTCCGCGATCGGGGAGCTCGCGCACAAGATCGTCGCGCTTCACGCGCTGACAGATCTGCCGCGCGGGCTCACGGTCAATGTCGGGCTCGTGTCCGGCGGGCAGAGCGTCAACACCACAGCACCCTCTGCAGAAGGGCGCATCGATCTGCGTTATGTGAAGCCCGCTGACCGGACATATGCACTCGCCGCCATCCAGAAAATCATCGATGGCGCAACGGTTCCCGGCACGACGGCGACACTCGAAATACTCGGCGAGTTCCTTCCGCTCACGCAGTCCGCTGAAAGCGGGACGCTACTCGAAACTTATGCCGCGGCATCGCAGGATCTCGGCATGAGCGTGAAGGGTGAGTTCACGGGCGGCTGCGCGGATTCCGGCTTCACAGCGGGTGTCGGCTGTCCGACGCTCTGCGCTGTCGGACCGGTCGGGGGCAATGCGCACACGCCCGAGGAGTATCTCGATGTCGACTCCATCGTACCGCGTGCGCAGGCTCTCGCGCTTGCCATCCTGCGGTTGCCCGCGCCCGGTTGAACGCCGGGCTGAGCAAAAGGGTCGCGTGCGTGCGCACGCCTGAAGCTTCCTTTCAGAGTGGCTGATTTTGGCCAGGTTGGTGTTCTAGAGGCCGGAATAATCCAATAAGGTCGTGGCGGATGATGCCTTGCCACGACTTGGGCAGGCTCGCGCTGTTGCAATGCCGCTCCCGGATCACGATGATAGGACCAGCTACAACCGAGGAGCCATCAGCCTAGGATGCCGCACGCCACACCGCTGATCTCGACGATTGTCATGGGCCTGTCACTGGCCTTCCTTCTCGGGACATTGGCGCAACGGCTGCGGTTCTCTCCGCTCATCGGATATCTTCTCGCGGGCGTCGCCATCGGACCGTACACGCCGGGCTTCGTCGCCGATCAGGCTCTGGCCGACCAGCTGGCCGAGATCGGCGTCATCCTGTTGATGTTCGGCGTCGGGCTTCATTTCTCGCTCAACGATCTGTGGTCCGTCCGAGCGATCGCCATTCCGGGCGCGCTCGGTCAGATGGCCGTGGCCACTATCCTCGGCATGGGATTGGCCTATCTCATGGGCTGGTCGGTCGGCGCGGGTCTCGTGTTCGGCGTCGCGCTGTCGGTGGCGAGTACCGTGGTGTTGCTGCGCGCTCTCCAGGAACGCCGGCTGCTCACCACCGAACGAGGGCGTATCGCCGTCGGCTGGCTGATCGTCGAGGACATCGCCGTGGTGTTCGCGCTGGTGCTCATTCCGGCGATCGTGCCGTTGCTCGACGGCAGCATAGAGCGCAACGCGGCATTCGGATTTGGTTCCTCGCAGATACTCGGCACAGTGGCGCTCACGATCGCGAAGGTCATGGCGTTCGTCGCCGTGATGATGGTGCTGGGACGCAGGCTTATTCCCTGGGTGCTGCACTACATTGCGCATACGGGCTCGCGCGAGCTGTTTCGTCTCGGCGTGCTCGCCATAGCCCTCGGCTTCGCGTTTGGCGCCGCAAAGTTGTTCGGTGTTTCCTTCGCACTCGGTGCCTTCTTTGCCGGCATGATCCTGAGCGAGTCGGAATTGAGCCAGAGAGCTGCTGCGGAAACGCTCCCGCTGAGGGATGCATTTGCCGTCCTGTTTTTCGTCTCGGTCGGAATGCTGTTCGATCCCTCGATCGTCGTGCGTGATTTCGGGCCCGTCCTTGCAACGGTCATCATCATCGTGATCGGCAAGTCGCTCGCGGCACTGGCGATCGTGCGCGCCTTCGGCCATCCCATGAGCACAGCACTCACCATTTCGGCGAGCCTCGCGCAGATCGGCGAGTTCTCCTTCATCCTCGCGGGTCTCGGTGTCGCGCTCGGCGTTCTGTTGCCGGATGCGCGCGATCTCATACTGGCCGGCGCGCTCATCTCTATTCTCGTCAATCCGCTCATCTTCATCGGCCTTGATCACATGAAGCCGTGGCTGGAGCGACGGGAAGGTCAAAACCTCGAGGCTGCTCAGCCGAGGGAGCCCGAGCCCGACAAGATCGAGCCGACGGAGCTCGAGGATCATGTGGTCCTGATCGGCCACGGGCGTGTCGGGCACCGCATAGGCAATGCGCTGCTCGACGCGGGCGTGCCGCTCTATGTGATGGACGAAAGCGAGGATGTGGTGAGTGCGCTCAAGGAAAAGGGCGTCGAAGCGACGTCTGCCAACGCCGTGACCAACCTCGCCGCGATGAACCTGGAAAAAGCACGCTGTCTGCTCGTTGCTATCCACGAGAACTTCGAGGCTGGCCAGATCGTCGAGCAGGCGCGCGCAATGAACCCCAATCTCGTCATCCTGGCGCGCGGACACTCCGAGGCGGAGAAGGCACACCTCGAAAGCTGTGGCGCGACGGCCGTCGTGCTCGGAGCAGAGGAACTTGCCGGCGCCATGCTAAGATCCTACTGGACGATCGTGCCGACCGAGTAGTGGGAGGGCCACATGCCTCTTTCGATCGACGAGAAATCAAAGCGTTTTGTCGCTCTGCACGAGCGCGTGGGCTCTTTCGTCATTCCCAATCCATGGGACGTGGGTTCAGCGCGCGTTCTCGCCGCTCTCGGCTTCGAGGCTCTCGCAACGTCGAGCGGCGCGTGCGCGGGTGTGCTCGGGCGTACGGATGGGGGCATCACGCGCGCGGAGGCGATCGCCCATGCCAAGGCCATCGTCGAGGCGACTGATCTTCCTGTTGCCGCCGACCTCGAGAATGGCTTCGGCGACAGCGTCGATGAGGCTGCCGAAACCATACGCGCTGCCGGTGTCATCGGACTTGTTGGCGGCTCGATCGAGGACTGCGCAGGACCGGGG
>JAEYYJ010000072.1 GCA_023430845.1 Pseudomonadota bacterium | reverse complement strand
CCGATCACCAAGCGCCTCGCCGATGCCTACAGCCGCTATGTCGGCTACGACTTCGTCGGCCAGTACCTCAAGCGCTATCAGGAAGGTATGCAGGCGAGAGCGTTTTAGCTTTTTGCCGCGGTCTGCTGGGAAGGGGTGCTGACGCATTCACATGGGGCAGTATGCCCGCGGCGACCATGCGACAGCACGGAGTTTGATGCCGCAGGCTGCTGCGCCGCCGCGAGCCGACAAAGCTTGGAGAGAGAAAACTATGATCAAAGACGTCGCAATCGGAGACATGGTGTTCCTCGCCGAGGGCCAAGAGGGCATTGGTGCGGTGCGTGAGATCAGGGGGGACCGTTTTATCTTGTTCATAGAGAACGCCGGCGAGTTCGACATTCCTGGCTCAGCGATTGTCGGCGTTCACGATGGAAAGGTCATCGTCAGTCCAGCAAAACTTACCCGGGACGTTCTTCAAGCCATTGGCCATGCGCACGACCGCGAGGATCCAGATCTGGCCGGGTAACGTCAGCACGTTCTGCCTCCGCCCAATATTTCCGCCATCTCCCAGCGTGCTGCCGTTTCATCCGGCAGAACGAGTCGTCTCATTTGCTGGCAATTTGATTCAGCCCGTGTAGGATTATTGCGTCCGGCGGCGGATAACCGCGCCGGACAGGAGATAAGCTTTGTAGAAATTCGTCGATCCACTCGTATGGCGCGCGCTCGCTCCGTGTGTACGATCCGTCGGCGAAGCATAAATGCTCAGCATCTTTAGTGAGGCATAAATGAAGCTAAATCCGAGACTTCTCCTCTCGATCCCGATGGCTCTCGCCGTCGCTGCCAGCGCCGCCGTCGCACAAACCAAGGAAGTCACGATCGCCTATCAGGACATGATCGTGCCCTATCGCGTCGCGCAATCGGCGGGCGCAATCGAGAAGGCCACGGGCTACAAGATCTCCTGGAAGCAGTTCGCCGGTGGCGGCGACGTCATCAAGGCCATGGCCTCCGGGCAGGTGCCGATCGGCGAAGCCGGATCGAGCCCGATTACTGCAGCGGCGGCCCAAGGCATCGATATCCAAGTCATCTGGGTTCTCGACGACATCAACAATGCCGAGCAGCTCATTGCTTCGAAGAAATCAGGCGTCAAGACGCTCGCCGATCTCAAGGGCAAGAAGGTCGCGACGCCCTTCGTCTCGACGGCGCACTATCAGCTCCTGTTCGCCCTCAACAAAGCCGGTGTGAACCCGAAGGAGATTCAAATCCTCAATCTCCGGCCGCCGGAGATCGCTGCTGCTTGGGAGCGCGGTGATCTCGACGCAACCTTCATCTGGGAGCCCGTCCTCTCCAAAGTGAAGGCCGACGGCACCGTGATCACGTCGTCGGCGGAAGTGGGCAAGCAGGGTGCACCGACCTTCGATGGCATCATCGCCAACCGCGCCTGGGCGGCCCAGCACAAGGACTTCCTCACGGCGTTCGTCAAAATCCTGGCTGAAGCGGACGCGGACTACAAGGCCAACCCCGGCAAGTACGCCAAGGGCTCGGACAATGCTGCCGCGATTGCCAAGATCGTCGGCGCCAAGCCCGATGACGTGCCAGCTGTCCTCGCCGACTATGCCTTCCCGACGGCAGCCGAGCAGGCTTCCAACAAGTGGCTCGGCGGTGGGGCCGACGGCGGCATCGCCAAGGCTCTCGCGAATACCGCGCAGTTCCTGCTGGATCAGAAGCGGATTACCGAAATCCCGAAGGACTTCGGCAAATTCGTCAACCCGGAGTTCGCTGCCGCGGCCGCGAAGTGACGAAACACTGATCACACAGGACCGAGAGGTTTCATGGTGACGATGACACGGCCCGCCGCCGAGCGACGGTCCACCAGCGCCACGCTCAACGTCCAGGATCTCTCAGTCCGCTATGCCACGCGCGACGGCATTGTCGAAGCCCTGTCGCACGTGAACCTCGATATGAGGGCCGGCGATTTCGTCGTCGCCATCGGCGCCTCGGGCTGCGGGAAGACGACACTTCTTTCCTGCATGGCCGGATTTCTCACACCCTCGGATGGAGAGATTCTGCTCGACGGCGCACCCGTCGAGAGGCCGGGCGCCGATCGCGGCGTCGTGTTCCAAAAGCACGCGCTCATGCCGTGGCTGAATGTAATCGACAACGTGGCATTCGGCCCCAAGATGCGCGGCGTCGGCAAGGACGAGCGCTACGCCATCGCACGCGAGCAGCTCGCCCTCGTCGGCCTCGGAGACTTCGCCGAAAAGATGATCTACGAGCTTTCGGGCGGTATGCAGCAGCGCGTCGGCATTGCCCGCGCGCTCGCCTCCGATCCCGAAGTGCTGCTCATGGACGAACCACTCGGCGCGCTCGACGCCCTCACCCGCGAGCAGGTGCAGGAACTCATTCTCGATGTGTGGCACCGCACGGGAAAGATGGTGTTCTTCATCACGCACTCCGTCGAAGAGGCCATTTTCCTCGCGACTAGGCTGATCGTGATGACACCACGTCCCGGCAAGATCGAGAAGAGCTATGACCTCGACTTCGGACGCCGCTACATCGAGACAAAGAATGCGCGGACCGTGAAAGCGAGCCCCGATTTCATCGCCATGCGCGAGCAGGTTCTGGGCGATATTCAACGCCGTGATTGACGGGAGATCGCTATGGCTGTGAGCGAAGCTACAGGCGCGCCTGCTGCTCCCACCCGCCGCGTCTACACGAGCCGGTATCGCGTGCTCGGCGAAGGTTCTACGCTCGCCATCAACATCGTCACGATCGCGATCCTGCTCGGCGGATGGTGGTTCGTGACGCATATGGGCTGGGTGAGCCGGCTCTTTCTGCCGAAGCCCGAAGCCATCTGGAGCGCCTTCATTCAGGCGATAAACGGCGAACTGGACGATGCCACGCTCTGGGGGCACTTCCTCGCCAGCATGGCGCGTGTGTTCAGTGCCTTTGCGCTCGCCGTCGCGCTCGGCATCCCCATCGGCATTCTCATGGGCACGAGCCGCATCGCGCGCGGCATCTTCGATCCGCCCATCGAATTCTACCGGCCCCTACCGCCGCTCGCCTATCTGCCGCTGATGATCGTCTGGTTCGGTATCGGCGAGGAATCGAAGATCATCCTGCTGTTTCTCGCGATCTTCGCGCCGGTGACGCTCGCCGCGCGTGCCGGTGTCCGCTCCGTTTCACAGGAGCAAATCCAGGCCGCCCTCTCCATGGGTGCCTCGCGTGCGCAGGTCATTCGTCACATCATCATGCCGGGTGCGCTGCCGGAGATTCTCGTCGGCTTGCGCATCGGTATGGGCGTCGGTTGGACGACGCTCGTCGCCGCGGAAATGGTTGCCGCCGACGCCGGGCTCGGCAAGATGGTCTTCAATGCCTCGAACTTCCTGCGGACCGATGTCGTGATCCTCGGCATTCTGCTGATCGGCGTCGTGGCTTTCGCGTTCGAACTGCTCATGCGCTGGTTCGAACGCTGGGCCGTGCCGTGGAAGGGGAAAGTTTAGGCTCCGGGGAGCCGCTCGACCCTACTCCAAATACCGCTTCTCCAGCATGACGTGCACGCCGTTGTGGCCGTTCACGAGCTGCGTCACGCGCAGGTCCGCGGCAAGACTGCAGAGCATGTAGGCATCCTCGCGAGAGAGACCCTTCTTCTCGCCGAGCAGCTTGATCATGTCGCGCAAAGCGGCGCGGGCCGCACTGTCCAGATCGGGATCGAAGGCCATGGTGATCGCGTGCGTCCGCGTCTCGGCGCGCGGCCAGTCGAGATTTCCGCCCTTGTGCAGCGTGAACTTGAACGTACCCTTCAGCGCCGTCTCGATGGCGGTGACGCACACCTCGCCATCACCTTGCGCGCCATGTCCGTCGCCAGCCGAGAAGTTCGCGCCGGGCACGTGCACAGGCAGAAACACGGTCGTTCCCGCGACAAGCTCCTTGTTGTCCATGTTGCCGCCGTGCTGGCGCGGCGCGAGCGACGTGATCATGCCCCATGAGGGCGGCGGCGCGACACCCATCACGCCAAAGAACGGCCTTAGCGGCACTTCCGCACCCCACGACAGCTTGCCGACGCCCTTTTCCCGATCCATGGGAATGTGCACGATGCGCACACGATCGAACTCGAGGGGCAGCGCGCCCGCGAGTGGGCGGATGGCGTTGTAGCCCCAGTCCTGGCGACACTCGATGGCTTCGATGTCGACCTGCAGGATGTCGCCTGGCATGGCGCCTTCGATGGCAACGGGGCCCGTCAGGATGTGGCCCGGCAATTTACGCGGTACCTGTGCGTGCACCTCCAACAGCTCGGGCGGAATCTTGAAACCGGAAGATGCCGGCGGCATCACATCCTGACCGCCGCTGATGGTCTCCATAGTCACGCGATCGCCGCTCTTGATGGAGAGCACGGGCTTCTCCTCGGCATCGAAATAGCCCCAATGGACAGTCCCGACGCGAGATTTGAGAACGTGATCGGTCATTGGTGGTACCCCGTTGCTGGATATTGCGTGGTGGCTCCAGCCTATCGCCCTGTCCGGCGGGCGTCATCAGGCCTCATACGCGATCCGGACTTGCGCGCGCCCGCTTACGGGGCATGATGGCGCCCAAAGTTGCATCGATCAGGAAGGCGCTCATGGCATACAAGGCATTCGACCTCAGCGGGCAGGTTGCCCTCGTGACTGGCGGCAATGGCGGCATTGGCCTCGGCATGGCGAAGGCCGTCGCGGAAGCGGGCGCCGATGTCGCGATCTGGGGCACGAACGCGGCCAAGAATGCGGCTGCCAAAGCCGAGCTCGAAAAGACCGGCCGCCATGTCCTGGCACTGCAAGTGGATGTCGGTGACGAGGCTGCCGTCGAGCAGGGCTTTGCCGAAACCGTCAAGGTGCTCGGTCGCGTCGACGGCTGCTTTGCCAATGCCGGTGTCAGCGGCCGCGGCGGGCACACCTCCTTCAGCGATATGCCGACAGACGAATGGAAGCGCGTGACGCGCATCAATCTCGACGGCGCATTCTATACGTTTCGCGCGGCATCCAAGCACATGGTCGCGCGTGGTGGCGGCGGCGTTCTCGTCGGCACGTCCTCGCTCGCCGCCATCTCCGGCCCGCCGCGCAACGAGCATTACGCTGCGACCAAGAGCGCCATGATCGGAATCATCCGCTCGCTCGCCGTGGAGTACGCGCGCTACGGCATTCGCGCGCACGCCGTCCTGCCCGGCTGGATCGAGACGGACATGACCGCCAACCTCATCGCTAACGAAAAATTTCACGACAATGTTCTGAAGCGCGTACCCATGCGCCGCTGGGGCACGGGCGACGATTTCGGCGGCATCGCGATCTATCTCATGAGCTCGGCATCGCGCTTCCATACCGGCGACACGTTCCTCATCGACGGTGGTTATGCCCTGTTCTGATGGGAGGGTTGCGATGAACTTCACCGCCATTCGCTACGAGGTCACGGACGGCGTGGCGACAATCACGCTGAACCGACCCGAGAAGCTCAACGCCTATAACCGCGACATGGGCCGCGAGATCATCGCCGCCTTCGATGAGATCGACCGCGATGATGCCGTGCGCGCCGTCATCATCACGGGCGAAGGACGCGCGTTCTGTGCCGGTGCTGATCTATCGGGTGGCGCCAAGACCTTCGACTATGCCGCGCGCGGAACACTCACCGGCGCGGACCTCGCTGACGACAGCGCGCGCGATGGCGGCGGACGGCTCACGCTGCGCATTTTCGAATGCCTCAAACCCGTCATTGCCGCCATCAACGGCCCCGCCGTCGGCATCGGCGCCACCATGCTGCTGCCCATGGATATCCGTCTCGCGTCGGAGACGGCACGCTTCGGCTTCGTGTTTGCGCGCCGCGGCGTGGTCATGGAGGCCTGCTCAAGCTGGTTTCTGCCGCGCATCGTTGGCATCTCGCAAGCTCTCGAATGGACCATGACGGGACGTGTGTTCGATGCCACCGAAGCACTCGAAGGCCGGCTCGTGAAAAAGTTGCTGCCGCCGGATCAGCTACTGCCTATAGCGCGCACACTCGCTCGTGAGATCGCGGATAACACATCAGGCATCTCCGTCGCGCTCATGCGGCAAATGCAATGGCGGATGCTCGGCGCCGACCACCCCATGGAAGCGCACAAGATCGACAGCCGTTTCATGGTGCAGACGGGCGCGGGCGCGGATGCGCGCGAAGGCGTCGCCGCATTCCTCGAAAAGCGGCCTGCGCGCTTTCCAGGCCGCGTGTCGAGTGATCTGCCGTCTACCTTCCCGTGGTGGAAGCCGCGCAAATACGAGTAGTGCGGCTCAGCTCCCGGTGATGGCCGCGATCTCGCTCTCGCTGAAGCCCGCCGCCGTCAGAACCTCGCGTGTGTGCTCGCCGAGTGCCGCCGCGCGCGGGCCCGCCTTGGTTTCGGATGCGGACATGCGGAAGGCCGGGTTCAGCACCTTGAAGGGCCCGGCCGCATCGTGCACCTCCTGCAGCGAACCGCGATGGGTGAGCTGCGGATCGGCGAGTGCCTCCTTGATCGTGCGGTAGGGCCCTGCCGGCACGCCGGCACGCTCCAGTACCGCCATGAGCTCTTCCGTCGTCATCGTCCGCGTCCATGCTTCGAGCTCATCCATGAACTCCGCCCAATTGGCGCGACGATCGAGATACTTCGCGAAGCGCGGGTCCGTGGCCCAAGTCTGGCCGGCGGCCTTGCCCAATTCCTGAAACGTCCGCTCGCTCGCGACGGCGATGTTGACGAAGCCGTCAGCAGTCGCCGCCGGCCCATAGAGGGCGCGCTTCGGCATGGGGGGCACCTTGAACTGCGAAGCCTGCAGCTCCACCGTCATCAGCGAGAGCATGCCCTCGAACATGGAGACATCGAGATGCTGGCCCTTCCCTGTGACGGACCGCTGATAGAGTGCGGCCGAGATCGCACCGAAAGCATACGTGCCCGCGAGAATATCCGCCGTGAAGATGCCGCAGCTATCGGGCCGCTCGCGCCCAGGATGGTAGGCGATGTGTGCCATCTCGTAACCTGATGTCGCATGCACGACCGGCGCATACGCAGGCTTGTCGGCGGAAGGCCCCGTCTGACCGTAACCGGAGATCGAGCAGTAAACGAGGCGCGGGTTCTCAGCGGACGCGCTCGCATAGTCGATGCCGAGCCGCTTGGTCACGCCGGGTCGGTAATTCTCGACAATGATATCCGCGCTGCTGATCAGCTTGAGCGCGGCGGCCACGGCCTCGGGGCGCTTGAGATCGAGGACGATGCTGCGCTTGCCGGCATTGAGCTGGCCGTACGATGTGCTCGCGCCATCCCGAAGCGGCGGCCGGCTCCGCATGAGATCGCCCTCGGCCGTCTCGATCTTCACGACATCCGCACCGAGATCGGCGAGCAGGCGCGCGCAGTGAGGGCCCGCGATCGTGGTCGTGAAATCGAGCACCTTGAGCCCGCTGAATGCCTGCATTGCTTCCTCTCCCCGGATCAACCGACAATTTGAGAGGGACAATTGACCGAATGCTCCGGGGGCGCAAGTCCGGCCGAGCCGGGCAGGAGGCCCGCAAAAACGGAAGTGAGCCATTCGCTCACGTTCCTCGTGTGGCGTCAGCCCGCCGAAATGCCTAACGTGCTGCTCACAACACCCCCGCGCGCGCGGAAGCATGATCTAGGAGAGAGGAACGATGACGGAGAAGCAGGGTCAGGTCGCAGGCAAGGTTGCCCTCGTCACGGGAGGGGCCTCGGGCATCGGCGAGGCATGCTGCCTGACACTGGCGCGAGAAGGTGCCAGCGTCGTCATCACGGATATCGACGAGGCACGTGGCAAGGATCTCGTCGAGAAAATCGCCGTCAATGGCGGCAAATCCATCTTCCTGAAGCAGGACGTCACCAACGAAGCACGCTGGCCGGAAGTGATCGCGGCGGTGGAGGAAGCCTTCGGCGGTCTCCACATTCTGGTGGCCAACGCAGGCATTGGCGTCATGGTCCCCATACTCGATATGACGCTCGCGGACTGGCAGCGTCAGAATGCGATCAACCTCGACGGCGTCTTCCTCTCGGTGAAGTATGGCATTCCCGCCATGCGCCGCAGCGGTCCTGGCGGCTCGGTCATCATGATGTCCTCGATCGCGGGGCTCAGGGGTTCTGTGGGTTTGGCGGGCTACTCCGCAACCAAGGGCGGTGTGCGGCTGTTCGCCAAGTCTGTCGCGCTCGAATGCGCCGCGGCGCGCGACGGCATTCGCGTGAACTCGGTACACCCGGGCGTGATCGACACGCCGATCTGGAACAAGATCCCGACAGGCGCCACCGGCTCGCACAACAATGCGCCGATCGATCCGCGCGCCCGTTCGCTCTGGATGATCCCAATCGGCGAACTCGGCACTGCGCAGGATATCGCCGATGGTGTGCTCTACCTCGCCTCGGATTTGTCGAAACACGTAACCGGATCGGAGCTCGTCATCGACGGCGGCATCATGAGCGGCGTTCTGCCTCGCTCACTCCAGCACGAAGCGTAACATCACCTCACCTCGGAGCCACGCATGGACAACTTGCACTTCAAGTCGGCCGTCGAACTTGCCGAGCTCATCCGCACGAAGAAGGCGTCGGCCGTCGAAGTGCTGGAGCACTTTCTCGCGCGCATCGAGAAGTACAATCCCAAGCTCAATGCCGTGATCTGGATGGATGCCGAGCGCGGACGCAAGCGCGCGCGGGATGCCGATGCGGCGCTGGCCCGCGGTGAGGTCTGGGGTCCGCTGCACGGCGTGCCTATGACGATCAAGGAGAGCTACCAGGTACCGGGTTCGCCGACGACCTGGGGCCTTCCCGAGTACAAGAACAACGTCACAGAGACGAGCGCGCTTGCCGTCGAGCGCCTGGAGAAGGCCGGCGTCAATCTCTTCGGCAAGACCAACGTGCCGGTGCTGCTCGCCGACTGGCAGAGCTACAATCCCATCTATGGTTCGACGAACAACCCCTGGAACACGGCGGTGACGCCGGGCGGATCGTCGGGTGGCTCGGCGGCGGCGTTGGCGGCCGGGTTGACCGGTGTGGAAGCGGGCAGCGACATCGGCGCGTCGATCCGCAATCCCGCGCACTACTGCGGCGTGTTTGGCTTGAAGCCGACGTACGGCATCATTCCGCTGCGCCGGCATTCGCTGCCGGGAAGCTTCGCGCCGGGCGACATTTCCTGCGTCGGTCCGATCACGCGTGGCGCGGCCGATCTCGATGTCATGCTCGACGTCATGAGCGGCGCCGACGAGATCGAGGAGAATTGCTGGAAGCTCCAGTTGCCCGAGGCCAAGGCGACCTCGCTCAAAGGCCTCAAGGTTGCGGTGAAGCTCAGCGATCCGAACTGCGAGATCGACAGCGAGTACGCGAGTATCCTGCAAACGCTCGTCGAGAAGCTCGCGAAAGCCGGCGCCACAGTGAAGGAAATCGAACCGCAGATCGATACCAAGCGCCTGCATGAAATCTACGTGCTGCTGCTGCGCTCGGCGACGTCGGCGCGCACACCCGATGCCGACATCGCGGGGTGGAAGTCCGCGCTCGCGGCTGCCGGCCCCAATCCCGATCAGTACCTCGACCTGATGGTGAAGGGCGTCGATCTTCCCCATCGCGCATGGCTGCCGCTCAACAACGAGCGCCACAAACTGCGCTTTGCCTTCGATGCCTTCTTCAAGGACTGGGACATCCTGCTCTGCCCCGCGGCGTCCTCCGCGGCGTGGCCCCACGACCAGTCCGGAGAGCGCTGGCGTCGCACGATCCCGATCAACGGCAAGGCACAGCCCACGACATCACAGCTTTTCTGGGCCGGCTATTCCGGCGTCGTCTATCTGCCCTCGACGGTCGGTCCGGCAGGGCTGACGAAGTCAGGTCTGCCGGTCGGCTATCAGGCAATCGCCCGCCATGGCCACGACAAGACGGCGGTTGCCTTCAGTCGTTTTGTCGAGCGCGAGATCGGCGGCTTCGTGCCTCCGCCGGGCTACGCGTGACGGCAGGCTTGTTGCCGGACTTCTTCTTGGCCGAGCGCGTCGCCACCTCGGCGGCGCGCCGGCACCAGATGCGCATCTCGTCGTCATCGTCCAAAAGACGCTCGGGCGCGCGCCAGTATGACGGAAGAGTGCGCGCGCCGTTCTTCGTCTCATAGATGAAGGGTCCAAGCCCCTCGGCTTCAAAATCCGGAACTGTCGTCGCGTCAGCCTTCAGGTACAGCTCATCATCGGAGATGAGCGCGAACATGAGCCCATCCCTGAAGATGCCTGCGCCGCCAAACATCCG
>JAEYYJ010000071.1 GCA_023430845.1 Pseudomonadota bacterium | reverse complement strand
CGGCGGTGCGAGGCTCGCCATGCGCTGGCTGCTCTCGACGCGGGTCGGTGTGCGGGCTGTGAGGTCGCTGCCGAGTGAGGCCTGACGGGTGGACCTGGCCGACATTGTCGGGCTTTCGGCAAAGCCTGAGCTGAGCGTGCTCGAACTCATGCCGCAACCGGTCGTCAGAAGAACGACCGAAACCCCCACCAGCACGCGATACATGGTTACAACTCCTGCCGGCCTACGCGCAACGAACCCAGCGTTAACTATGGAGCCGGGTGGTAAACATGCCGTTAATGATGCGCGCACGGAACTAGCTTCCCTCGGGACAAGGGGCGGTTGCCGGTCCGCGCTGTCATCGTTGCAGATCCCCTGGACGAACCCGGAGTATCCGGGCGCGTCGCCTTCTGCGTCGAGCGCGGGAGAAACCGTCCTGTCAGGACATAAGAGAAGGAATCTTCGTGACTTTAATTTGGCCGCGGGGCTGATGGCGGCAAATATATTCGGTCCGGACGTGGCCCGATGCGCGCACCGGGGGCGGGACGGCGCGGGGTGGGGCGATTTTACTTGGCGGATTTGTTGCGGTCTTCCAGAATGCCGTTGATTCTACGGTGATTCGTCCGGGTCGAGGGGGCCCGGCGGCAGGCATTTCGCGAGGGAAACACGAAATCCTGCCTGGTATCCGGCCGCGCTCAGGGGGCGCCAGTGCTGGAATTCCCCATGTGAGGTGCAGCGTGTTCGTGTGAGGCCGGGTCGTGTGTGGCCGCGGCCGTGAGCGCATTGTCGCCTGTGTTGAAGGGGCTCGGAGGCAGACACCGGTTTGCTAGGGAGCAAAGACATGGCGGTGGCGGTACTGAATGCGCCTCGCGCAGCGCCGGCGCGGGTGGATGCGCTCCGGGTCGGTGCGCTCGTGCTCCTGCGGCTGTCGGTCAGCGAGAGCGGGGTCGGGGAAGCTGAGCTGGCGCGGGATCTGCAGCCTTTGGTGGCCCCCGCAGTCGAGGCCGGCGAGTGGCGACTTCTGCTTGGACGCCTCGTCGCGGCGCATATCAAAGACCAACTCGTGGTGCGGCGGAGCAACCGGCTCCATGCGACGGCCGGCGGTCGCCGCCAGGCGCAGCATTTTCTCGGCTCAGCGCCCGCGAGTGGGGACGACTGGCTGAAAATACGCGATGGGGCGCTGATCGCCCGTGCGCTGGGTACGCCCGGCTTGCCGGTGCGGCGACTTAAGGCCCTCGGCAAGATCGACGGGCTCAGAAGCGCGATCGTCATCGCAGCCCACGGGCTCAAGTCGCGCTCCGCGGCGAGTGCCTCGCGCCTCAGGAACGATCTTGCGCTGCTCGCACTCGATCGGGCCTTCGGCAACCGCCTGCAGCGGGACCTCGGCGCCAAGTCGGGTCTCTCGGCGAAGGCCGCACGCCTTCTGGCCGGTCAGCTTTCGACGCGGCCGCGCGATTTCGGCTCGGACAGCCGGCTCGTTGCCGGACTTGCCGCCGAAGCGGTCGGCGTCACGAGCAGCACATTGCCGGCACTGCGGCTCGCGTTGCTGCGCCGGTTCGTTGCGGGCGATCTCGAATGGCCGATCGCCGTGTCGCGCGGTCAGGAGGCGCCGGCCAAACCGGCGGCGCCGCCCGTCGCAAGTGCACCGGCTGTCGTACAACGTCTGAGACCGGCACCAGCTCAAACGGGGCGCCCTGATCCCGAGGCGTTCGCGCACGCGGTGAAGAGAATGGCGCGGCCGCTCGCGACCGGTGGGTGGTCGGGCAGCCGCAAGGTCTACATTTCACAAGTCTGGGCCGCCGTGCAGGAACAGCACACGGGCTGGGGGCTGAGCGAGATCGAGTTCAAGGCGATGCTCACGGAAGCGCATCGCACGGGGCTTCTGGTGCTCGGCACATCGGATCTGCGCGACAAGCGCGATCTCGATGAGATCGAGGCATCGGCGACCGTGTTCAAGAATACTGTCTGGCACTTCGTGCGTATCGACGATTGATCCGATCAGTCACGTCAGTCCCTAGCGGGGCCTAAACACTTCAAATTTGCGTCGAGGAACAAGAAGAACATGCAGCGTGCGGTAGAAATCGCGGCCCCGGTCGAGAGTTTTGCATCGGCGTTCGAGCACTCGATCACCTGGGAAGACGACATCTGGAGCGCGGATCCCGTCGACGTGGCCGCCGTGCACAAGCAGGCGCGCGCGAAATTCCAAAGCACGCTCGACGCGATGGTGAAGGTCGACGGCGGCGTGACGCCGGCACGAATGCTGCTGTTTCATGGCCAGTCCGGTGCCGGCAAGACGCATCTCATTCGCGCCCTTCGCACGAGCAGCCATCGCGCCGGCACAGCCTACTTCGGCTATGCGCAGATGACGCCCGACGTCGCGAGCTATGCCGACTACTACCTGCGCCGTCTCGTGGCTTCGCTCGAAAAGCCGTACGATCCCGATGGCGAGTGCGAGAGCGGTCTTGCGCGGCTGACCAACAAGCTCGCCGCTGCCGCGCTCAGCGACGAGCAGCTCAACGAGCTGACGGAAGCGAAGCTCGACGAGGACCAGCTCGCGAAGCTGATCATTTCGCTTGCAGACGAAATCGTCGCGAGCCCGCAGTTCGCCGATCAGGAACTCGATATCAATATCGTGCGCGCGCTGCTGTATCTCCAGCGCGCGGATCCACGCATCGACCAGCGCGTGCGCCAGTATCTGCATGGTCGCCCGCTCAATGAACTCTCGCAGTCGTCGGTCGCCGCGCTCGATCCGAGCTCGGGCGAGGGGCGCGCCTTCGAGATCATGGAGAGCCTCGGCAAGTTGATGTGGACGGTCGATCGCGCCGCGCTCGTCTTCTGCATCGATCAGGTCGAGGATCTGCGCTTCTTCACCGACTCCGATGAGCGCTTCCAGAAAGCCGTGCGCGATCTCATTCAGATTGCCAACCGCGTGCCGACGTCGCTGATCATCATCTCCTGCCTCGGCGATTTCTACGATCACGTCCGCGGTGTGCTCGCGCAGTCCTATATCGACCGCATCGAGAAGGCGGGCCCCGTCGCGCTGCTCGAAAGCCGTACGGCCGATGAAGCGCGTCTCATTCTCTCGCGCCGCGTCGAGCAGCACGCGATCGCGCGCGGTGTCGATCCTGCGGCGGCGGATCTCACGAAACTCTTTGGTGCGGATTTCGTGGCTGAGCTGGGCGGCCTTTCGACACGGCGCCTGCTCGAGGATGCGCAAGCACGTCTCAAGAGCCGAGAGTCGGAAATGCCGACCGACGAGCCTGAGGAGACCGATGGCGCGGGCTTCATCTCGACGCTTGCGGCTGCTCTCGGCTTCGGGCTCGGCGGTGGCGACAGCCAACCGGCTTCGGCGAACCAGATCGACTTCCGCGCGAGCTGGGAGCGCTTTGCCAGTCTCTCCGAAGCCGAGATGCCGTCCGACGATCAGGAGTTGTTGGGCGTTTTGACGTCGGCACTCGAATTGTCGCGCGCCGAATGGGGCTCCGCGGTCACGTTGTCCGTGCGCCGCGCCGATCTCGGCGAAGAGCTGCCTGCGGCCGACGTCACTGTTACGCACGCTACGGGCATCATGCAGAAGACGCGCGTCTTCATCTGCAATCGCCCGACCCAGGGCGGTGGTCTCAAGCGCCAGCTCGACAAGGTGCTGTCCAGCCTGTCGTCCGCAAGCGCGATCATGCTGCGCGCAAGCGACTATCCGCCGCCGCGCAAGAACCAGACGGCGCAGGCCTTCCGCAAATTCCGCGAGAGCGGTGGGCGCACGCTCGTCGTGCCCATGGCCGAATGGGAGCGCATGATGACCGTGCGCGAGTTCCATGCGCGTCATCGCACGGACCCCGGTTTCGGCGGCTGGCTCGAACAGGCGAAGCTGCTGTCCGGCCTCTCGGTGCTCGCGCAGCTTCTGCGCCTCGATCTACTCGGTGCGCCGATGCCCATGGGGGAGGCGCCGTCGCGTCGTCGCGCGGAGATGCCAGTCGAGGCCCCGGAGCAGGGCAATCTCGTCACGCTGCCTTGGGCCAAAGGACCGCCCGATGCACAGCCGCGCGACGGCTACAGCATGCCGAGCCTGCAGAGCCGTCTCGCCGACTGGACAGGTTGGACGTCGGCAAGCCCTGCGGCACCAGCGCCTGCTCCGACTGCGGCGACGGAGGAAGATCAGGATCTGCCACTCAGTGTCATTCTCGATGAGCATGGCTCGAATTCGTCGAGCATTCTCGCCGGGCGCGAGATTGGTGGTCGCGGCAAGAGCATCACGCTCAACAAGGATGTGCTGAAACGCCATACGGCGGTGCTCGGTGGCTCAGGCTCGGGCAAGACGACGCTCGCGCTTTGCCTCGTCGAGCAGCTTTTGATGAACGGTACGCCCGTCATCCTGCTCGATCGCAAGGGCGACCTCTGCTCCTACGCAAACCCTGAAGTCTGGCGTGGCGAGCCGAACGAACTCAGCGAGGCGAGCAGCCTGCGCGAAAAACTCGGCGATCAAGTCGACGTCGCCGTCTACACGCCTGGGCGCGCCTCAGGCCGGCCGATCTCGATCACGCTCCTGCCCACCGGCATCAACGAGCTTCCCGAGCACGAGCAGCAGCTGCTCGCCAATCTCTCGGCGGCAGCGCTCGGCGACATGCTGCATCTGAAGAACTCGGCGACGCACCAAAAGCAGTCGGGCACGCTCTCCGTTGCGCTGCGCATTCTCGGATCGCGCTTCAGCACCGAGGTCGGCCTGAACGATCTCATTCATCTCCTCGAGGACGAGGACCCGGAGCTCACTGAACTCACGCAGCGCATGGATCCCTCGGGTAGGATTCGCCGCGATCTCGTTGCGCAGCTTGACAGTCTTCGGCATCGCAATTCGGCGCTGTTCGAGACAGGCGGCGAGCCGCTGCGCATGGAAAACCTGCTCGGTATCGGCCCGCACGCGCGTCCCGACGGCCGCACGCGCCTCTCCATCATCTACACGGGCTTCCTTGGCGACAACGAGAACATCCTCTTCTGGGTCTCGCAGTTCCTCTCGGAAGCACTGCGTTTCTGCCAGCGCAATCCGAACGATGAGCTGCAGGCGGTCGTCATGCTCGACGAGGCCGACCTCTACATTCCGGCGAACGCGAAACCGGCGACGGCCGAACCGCTGCAGAGCCTGCTGAAACGTGCGCGTTCCGCCGGCGTCGGGCTCATGCTCGCGACGCAGTCGCCCGGCGATCTCGACTACAAGTCGCGCGATCAGATCACGAGCTGGTTCATCGGTCGCGTGCGCGAAGATACGGCACTCAGGAAGCTCAAGGCCGCCTTCCAGAGCGAGTCGGGTCTCGATCCGGCGGCGGTGCTCCCGCATCAGACGGTCGGTGAGTTCCATCTTGTGCAGGAAGGGCTTGTGCGCGCGCTCAAGGCGCAGCGCTCGCTCATCACGGCCGAGCAGGTGCCCTTCGATCGTATCGAGCAACTCGGTTTCGAGACCAAGGGCCAGGGCGAACGTCAGCTCAGGCTGTTTGGGTGATCTCTTCTCCCTCTCCCCGTCCTGACGGGGAGAAGGGGAAGTAAAGTTTTGTCCCACGTACATGGGGCGTAACCGGGGTGAGGGGCGACCACAGGCGCCGATGCCGGCGATTGATGCCGCTCCTCATCCCGGTCGCATGTGTGCGGGAAATGGGACTACCGTTCGGCCAGAGCCAAACTCAATTGCTCCGACGCGGCATCCTCACGCGCGCCGAAACTCGACAGCGTGACGCCGACGAGGCGGATGCCCTTGCTCAATGGATAAACCGAGCGCATG
>JAEYYJ010000422.1 GCA_023430845.1 Pseudomonadota bacterium | reverse complement strand
CCCCCGATGGGACGTCCCTCTGCCGTTCGCTTGTGTGCAGCGTGACGCGTCGCCAGCGGGCCTCAGCCGACAGAGCTTCTAACTAAGCCCGATCAGCGCGTCTCGTCTGGTGCGCGGTGATAGATGTCGTCTGTGCGCTCGATGTCGTCCTCGCCGAGGTAGCTGCCGATCTGTACCTCGATGATTTCGACCGGCACCTTGCCCGGGTTCTCGAGCCGATGCCATTGTGTCGCGATGATGTAGACGCTCTCGTTCTCTCGCACGAGTTGATCGCTCTCGCCGATCACGACCTTCGCCGTTCCCTGCACCACGACCCAATGCTCCGAGCGGTGATGATGGCGCTGCATCGAGAGCTTTGCGCCGGGATTGACGTGCAAGAGCTTGACCTGAAAACGCGGCCCAGTGCTCAACGTCTCGAAAAAGCCCCAGGGACGGTAGTTCCGCACATGTTGTTCGTGCTCGCGGCGCCCCTCGCTCTTGAGGCGCGCGACGATCTTCGAAACGTCCTGCGCGCGCGCCTTGTCGGCAACAAGGAGCGCGTCGGGCGTATCGACGATGACGAGATCCTTCACACCGATCGCTGCCACCAGCGAGCGTTCGCTGTGCACGTAGAGGCCTGTCGAATCCTCCATGATCGCCACACCACGGGCATAGTTGCCGCGCTCGTCGTGATCGGCGATCTCCCACAATGACGACCAGGAGCCGACATCATTCCAGCCGACGTCGATCGGAAGCACCGCGGCCTTTTGCGTGCGCTCCATCACTGCGTAGTCGATCGATATCGCCGGCGCGGCCGCAAAAGCGTTGCCGTCGAGGCGAAGGAAGCCCAAATCGACGTGCGCCTTATCGAGCGCGCCTTTCGCCGCCGTCAGGATGTCGGGCGCGAGGCGCTGCATCTCATCGAGGAACGTGCGCGCGTGCAGAACGAAAATGCCGCTGTTCCAGAGGTACGTACCGGCAGCGAGATAGCTCTCGGCCGTCGCCTTGTCCGGCTTCTCGACGAACGCATCGACCGCGCGCGCCTCCTCACCATCGGAAAGTGGCGCACCACAGCGGATGTATCCGTACCCCGTATGCGCCGACGACGGCTTGATGCCGAACAGGACGAGGCGCCCCGAGGCCGCAACTACCGCGGCACGATGCACGGCATCGGCAAAGGCGGCGCCGTCATCGATCACATGATCGGAGGGCATGACGACGAGAATGCCATTGGGATCGCGCGCAGCTACGGCAATTGCGGCGACGGCGATGGCGGGGGCGGTGTTACGGGCCACGGGCTCGAGATAGATGGCCTCGGGCACAATGCGGGCCCGCTCTAGCTCCTCGCGGACAAGAAAGCGATGATCGTTGTTGCACAGCAGGATCGGCGGCGCGAAGCCTTCGGCCGGCGGCAAGCGGCGAACCGTAGCGCCAAGAAAGCTCGGGTCGCTATCGTCGAAGAAGCGGATGAACTGCTTCGGATACATGGACCGCGAGAGCGGCCAGAGCCGCGTTCCGGATCCGCCGGACAGTATCACCGGGTAAATCGCTGCCACTGCAATGCCCTCCAGCGTTCGCACCGAGGCCCACCAAAGGGCAAGTAAATGTACTCAAAAATGCATCAGCGAAAAGGGCGCTCGATGGCGCCCTTCTGCCGTCCGTCGATCGTAGCCGCCCGGAATTTGGCGGGCGAACTACTTCAAGCTTGCGCAGAAGCGCTGGATACGCTGGCAGGCATCCTCCAGCACGTCCAGCGAGCTTGCATAGGAAATGCGGAAGAACGGGCTCAGCGCGAACGCCGCGCCGTGCACGGTAGCCGCACCCGTATCCTCGAGCAGGGCCGTGACGAAATCCTCGTCATTCTTGATCAGCTTGCCGCCAGGTGTCGTCTTGCCGATCGCGCCTTCGCAGCTCGGATAGACGTAGAACGCGCCCTGGGGCGTCGCGCATTTGATGCCCTTGGCCTGGTTCAGCATGGACACGACGAGATCGCGCCGCTCGCGGAAGGCCTCATTGTTCTTCGGGATGAAGTCCTGCGGGCCGTTGAGCGCCTCGATGCCCGCCCACTGTGTGATGGACGAAGGATTGGACGTCGACTGGGACTGCAGCTTGCGCATGGCATCGATGAGCGGCTTCGGCCCGCCGGCATAGCCGAGGCGCCAGCCGGTCATGCAGTAGGCTTTCGAGAAGCCGTTGACCGTGAGCGTACGCTCGTAGAGCCCCGGCTCGACCTGCGCGATCGTGTAGAACTTGAGACCGTCGAAGATCAGGTGCTCGTACATATCGTCGGTCAGAATCCAGACGTGCGGATGGCGCATGAGCACATCCGTCAGCGCCTTCAGTTCCTCGCGCGTGTAGGCTGCCCCGGTCGGGTTGCTCGGCGCGTTGAACATGAACCACTTGGTTTTCGGCGTGATGGCCTTCTCGAGAACCTCCGGCTGGAGCTTGAAGCCATCGGCGAGCGTGCACGGAGCCTCAACCGGCTTGCCGCCGCCGAGGAGCACGATATCGGCATAGGACACCCAGTAGGGTGCCGGCATGATGACCTCGTCACCTGGATTGAGCGTGGCGAGCAGCGCGTTGTAGAGCACCTGCTTGCCGCCCGTGCCGACCGAAATCTGGCTGCGGTTGTACTCGAGGCCGTTCTCGCGCTTGAATTTGCTGGAGATGGCGTCTTTGAGCTCCGGAATGCCGTCAATGTCCGTGTAGCGCGTTTTATTTTCGCGCAGCGCACGGATGGCGGCTTCCTTGATGTTCTCCGGCGTATTGAAGTCCGGCTCGCCCTGGCTCAGGACGATAATGTCTTTTCCCTCAGCGGCCAGCGCGCGTGCTTTGGCCGAGATCCCCATGGTCTGGGAGAGCTGGATCCGGTTCAAGCTGTCGGCAAAAAAGCCCATGGCGGGGGTCTCTTCCGTTGGTTCGGCACCTCTATCGGGGAGGCCGGCCCCATGCCGGTCCCGCAAGGCGGCGCGGACACTATGCGGCGCGCCCTGGCGGCGCAAGCGGCGATTGGGTCCCGATGATGGAAAATGCGCACCGTGCGCACTTGCGGATTGCTTTTGACACCGCCCGGCACCCGTGGCAATGAGCAGGCCCGAAAAATCCGAAGTTCCGCCCCTGAGGCGTGAGGCCAAGCCATGTCGATGAAAGCCGAGCGCGGCACCAAGCGGACGTGCCAGAGCGCGTCCTGCGGTGCCCGATTCTACGATCTGAACCGTGATCCGATCGCCTGCCCGATCTGCGGCACGATCTATGAGATGATGACCACGACTGCTGTGGGAGCGGTCGCCGCTGCCGCGGCGGAGAAGCCGCGCCGCGCCGCCGCGAAGAAGCCCGAGTTCGAGAGTGCGGCGCAGAGCGACGCGCCCGATACCGAGGCCGACGACGCGCTCGCCGAACTCGAAACCGATGATGAGGCGATCAGCGACGACGACGACGAGACCTTCCTCGAGTCGGAGGAAGAGGACGGCGGCGACGTCAGCGGCATCATCGGCGGTCCTGTGCCAGAGGGCGACGAGGAAGCCTGAGGCCGCGGAGGACGGCGTCGGATCGCTGCCGCCGCCCAACTGGAGCTGAGGCGGCCGTGAGCGCGCGTGCGCCCTTCGAGATCGGTGGTCAGCAGGTGCCGGCCGGCACGCGCACGCTTGTCGATATCCCGGTTTCCAAGCTCTCCAACCACACGCCCGTGACGTTGCCGGTGCATGTCGTCCATGGGCGCGAGAGCGGCCAGACGATGTTCGTCTCGGCGGCCGTCCACGGCGATGAGCTCAATGGCGTCGAGATCATCCGGCGCGTGTTGCGTTTCGTCGATCCGGCGAGTTTGCGCGGTACGCTGCTCTGCGTGCCGGTGGTGAATGCCTACGGCTTCATCGGCCGCTCGCGCTACCTCCCCGACAGGCGCGATCTCAATCGCTCCTTCCCCGGCTCGCCGACAGGCTCGCTCGCGGCCCGCCTCGCGAACATCATGCTGGTCGAGGTAATCCGCCGATCGCATGTCGGTGTCGATCTCCATACGGCCGCCATTCACCGTGTGAACCTGCCGCAGATCCGCGCCGACTTCACCGAGCGCCCGGGTTGCCGCGCACTTGCCGAGGCTTTCGGCGTCCAGGTCGTGCTCGCCTCGCCGGAACGGGACGGGTCACTGCGCGCGGCAGCGACGCAGGCCGGCGTGGATGTGCTCGTTTACGAGGGGGGCGAGGGATTGCGGTTCGACGAGTTCGCCATCAAGGCGGGCGTCGAAGGGATCGGACGGATCATGGCTGCGCGCGGCCTGATCGAGCTGCCCGGCGGCGAGATCGAGACGCCAGCCGCAGAGCTGCAGCGTGGACCGGTATTCGCCAACGCCTCCAAGTGGGTTCGCGCTCCCGACGGCGGCGTGTTCCGTAGCGGCCGCCGGATCGGTCACGCCGTCAGCGAAGGCGATCTGCTCGGCTGCGTCGCAAATCCCTACGATGACAGCGAGATGGAAGTGCGCTCACCCGTGCGCGGCATAATCATCGGCGCGACGACGCTGCCGATCGTCAATATGGGCGACGCGCTCTTCCACATTGCGTGGTCGCGCGAGCACCAGCGCCAGCGACACAAGCCGGTACGCCCCGTGGATGTTGCCGTCGACACCGATCCCGTCATGGACGAGGACGAGATCATCTAACTCGCCTGCTCGCGCACTCCTGCTTCGATATTGTTGCCGTCAGGGTCGAGCACGAAAGCGGCATAATAGTTCATCTCGGCTGGGCCGCGCGGCGCGGGCGCTCCGTTGTCACGACCACCAGCAGCCAGTGCCGCCTCGTAGAAGCGGTCGACCATCGTTCGATCGGTCGCTTTGAAAGCAAGATGGATCGGACTGGCCGACGTGACGTGAGCGGGCGTCCAAAAGGCGGGCTCTGTTGTGCCGATCCAAATGAACGGCACCGGTTCGGCAGCACTGTATCCGAGCACGAACGACTCCGGCCCATTGTCGGCGGTTTGGAGACCCAGCGCCGCGGCGCAGGCGTCGTAAAAGGCACGCGCTGCAGCGAGGTCACGAACGCGGAAACCCATGTGGTCAATCATCGACGGCTCCGTTGGTCGGCTGCTTCTGCAGTAATACGCGCCACAACCATAAGGCGTCGCATACCGAACTCCCCAGCGGGCTCTGTGGCCGGCGCGTCTCAGTGCCATTCGTCTTCGGCAACTGATCCCCAGCTACGATTGACCGGCCGATTGCCGAGCGCTTCATTCCGGGCGGATAGTCCGGCCACACCCGCCGTCGTTCCGAGTCGCGGGCGAAACTCAGGACATGTTGCGGTTGGGAGATGGCTATGTTCTTCAGGTCATTGGCAGTTGGTGCGTGCCTTGCGCTAGCAGCCTGCTCGTCGACGGAGATGGGCGGTGATGCATTCACGACGAGTGCGACGGGCACCGAAGGCGCACCTCAGAAGAGGACTGCCCAGCTTCCGAAGTGCGAGCAGCCGCTCGGCACTGTCGCGCTGGTCGACAAGGAAATTCCGGCGCTCGAAGGAACCGGCCTCACGGCGCCGTCGTCCGTGCTGCGCCTCATGATCGCGCAGTCGAACTGCTTCCAGGTTGTCGACCGCAGTGAAGCGCTCGACAAGATCATGGCCGAGCAGGGTGTGACCAGGAAGGGCAAGCGTCCGCAACTGGCGCGGGCCGATTATTTTCTGACGCCGGACGTGATCTCCAAGAATGAGAACGCTGGCGGCTTTGACGGCGGCATGGGCCGCTTCCTGCCCGGATATGCGGGTACGGTCGCCGGATCTCTCTCGGTGAAAATGCAGGAAGCGCAGGTCGCGATCTACCTGACGAGCGGCAGAACGGGCGTGCAGGTTGCAGCTGCGACCGGCAAAGCCTCGACGTCGGACGCAGGCTTCGACTTCTCGCGCGCGAGCTGGGGTGGTGCCGGTGGCGGCGGCGCGTACTCGAACACCGACATCGGCAAGACTGTTTCGGTGGCCTTCCTCGATGCCTACACGAACCTCGTGAACCAGGTGCGTGGTATGCCGCAGCAGGTCGCGAAGGCACCACAGCCCGCCAAGCGGACGGCGAAGCAGTAAAGCGCGCAGCCCGCGCTGCTGAAAATACCGAACGGGCCGCTCTCAGGCGGCCCGTTCGTATGTGTAGAGGGTGGCGGCGGCCGTATCGCGAGGATCCGGCGCGATCGGGCTGCGTGAGATCTCGCGCCAGACTGTCGGATCGAGATCGGGAAAGAATGTATCGCCAGCGGGGCGCGCATGAATGCGCGTGAGATAGATCCGCCCGGCGATCGGCAGCATCGCCGCGAAGATCTCCGCGCCACCGATCACCGCGATCTCGTCGACACCGCGTGCCGCAGCACGCTCTCCCGCAATGTTCAACGCTTCCGCGATGCTTCCCGCACGCTCGATACCGGCCGCGCTGAAATCCGTGCGGCGCGTGACCACGATGTTGTCACGGCCATCGAGCGGCTTGCCGATCGAGTCGTATGTCTTGCGCCCCATGATCACCGGCTTGCCCATGGTGAGGCGGCGGAAGATCTTCAGGTCGGACGGCACGCGCCACGGGATTGCGCCGTCGCGACCGATGACGCCGTTCTCGGCGACGGCAACGACGAAGGAGATGAT
>JAEYYJ010000365.1 GCA_023430845.1 Pseudomonadota bacterium | reverse complement strand
GTATGGCGTCGTCGAAGTCGAAATCACCCGCTGCCGTCTTAATCTTCTTGTTGAAGGGATCGACCTCCTTCACCGCGGCCCGCGGCACATGCTGGATGATGTCGGGATAGAGTTCCTCGAAGGCCATCCGAAAGCCCTCGCCGATCGGCATGATGCGCGGCTTGGGATCGAGGATTACGATCTTCGCGGGGATTTTGTTCTTCTTGAAGTGCCACGCCATAATGCACGCGCGCTCGTAGGGTGACGGCGGGCAGCGATGTGGCGGTGGCGGCAGCGTCATCACCATCGTGCCGCCCTTGAAGCCGTGGATTTTCTTCTTCAGCGCCACGTGCTCATTGTTGGGGATGTAGGCCGATGGATACGAGAGCCGTGTGTGATTAATGGCCTTCCGGTCATTGCCGAACCAGGGCTCATACGCATTGCGGATGCCGCCCGCCAGAATGAGATAGTCGTAGTCGATGCGGCCATGCGCTGTGCGGACCGACTTCTTGTCGCGCTCGATCGCCGTCACCTCGGTTTGCACGAGCTGATAGCCATACTTGCGGGCCGGCTGCGTCATGTCATGAAGCAGGTAATCCGTGTCGACGACGTCGATCAGCCATTTGTTGCTGATGGGACATGACCAGAAGACCGGATTGCGCTCGAGCACGATGACCTCGGCGTTGGGCACCTGCTCGCGAAGGTGACGCGCCGCCGAAAGCCCACCCCAGCCACCGCCGGCGATAACGATGCGCGGGCGTCCGCTCGTATCGCGCGCGAGAAGCGTCCCTTCGCCCGTGATGACTGCGGGCTGAGCAAAAGCAGGAGCCGCGGCCATTGAGGCCGCTCCGGAAATGAGTAGCTGGCGACGATTGATCATGGACGTTCTCCCAAAGGCACGCTGTTGCTCCCAGCCTCTTGGACCGGGTTCGGGCATGGCTGTGAAACGACACGCAGCGCCGCGCTCAGCGCGGCCTGAATGCTTCAGCAGATGTGTGAAAGACGGGCCGCTTCAGTTCCGGCTGAACCCACCGCTCGCGACATGCGGTGATACGGCCCTGACAGGGCACGGCGTCCGGAAACGGCAGCTCATGAAAGCGTATGAACTACCGCCGGCGCGGTCAATAGCAGGCCGTACTCGCAAGGACGAAAGAAGTAGAACGCTATACCTACGCCGCCACGCCATGCCGCGCTGCGAAGGCTGCGAGCTCCGGGTGCGGCATCGGGCTCTCGCGCTGCAGGAAGGAAAGAAGCTCGATCTCGTTGGCATCGAGTTTGCCGTCCTTCCCGAGGCTGTCGATCAGCCATTGGCATTCCGCGTCGTCGATGCGCTCCTGCGTAACGATCTCGAGACGCTGCCGCTCGAGCCGCGCCAGCGCGCGCTCCTCGCTCGATTGCATCCGGAAGGTGCTCCACACCGAGCCGGCGCCGCCCGCGACCATGCGGCCGAGGAACTTGCCGATCCGCTCGCGGGCGCTCGATCCGTCCTCCCCCCCCGCCAATGAATCCGCCAGCAGCACAGTGGCGCCGCGCGCATCCGCGTCCTTGGCCCAGACTTCGATCCTGAGCGCTTCCTCGCGCGGCGGAATGTGGTGCCCGAGGCTCGCCAGTACCGACGCGCCAACGGCCTTCACGAAAAGCTCGGTCCACGCTGGTGAGCTCTTGCCGTGGGCCAGCGACTTGTTGATCGCAATGAGGACCTCGGCCTCGGCACGCGTGACGGCAATGCCGCCTTCGCCTGCGAAGGCATAGAGAATGCGGCGGACGAGATCGATCTCGTTCTGGCCGATCATACCCGGCTTAAGCATCTGGCCTGCGCGCGTCACGCCGATGCCGGAGATCACGGCGTCACGCACCTGCGCAAGCGCGAACGCGGCAAGGCTCGGCGGCGACCAGCGGGCCTTGTCGATCACGTTGATCAGCAGCTCGAGTTCGGTATTCGTCGCGATATGACCGTCGCGGCTGATGCGCGCGAGCAGCCAATCGGCCTTGTCGACGACGATGTAACCGTCAGGCTCGGACTGATGAACGATATAGTCGGTGAGCGCCTCGATGAAGAAAGGCGACCAGGTTGGATCGGTCACACGGCAAGCGCTGTTGAGCGAAAGAAGAGCCTCCGCCTCCGACGTCGAGATCGTGCCGTCTTCGTTGAACGCACGGCGCATCGCCGTAACGTCCCCATCACGAATACTTCCACGCGCACTGATCTCGTCGACTGCTACGCCATTCAGAATACCCATAGCGCCTCACCCAGGACCGTGACCAACGATCAGAGGCTAGGTCGATATGGTTACATTTCTGGAAACAGAGATATCCGCGACACGCAAAGTGTTGCGCGCATAGAACAGTGGCCCGCGACGTGCCGATCGTCCGCCGAGCTGTACGACACTGAGCGAGCAGGCGCCCGCTTAGCCAGAGATCTCGAGATTTATCGCCTTGGGGCCTTTGCCGCGCTTGTCGGGCTCTGTCTCGTAGGAGATGCGCTGGCCTTCCGCCAGCGAGCCCACCCCCGAACGCTCCACGGCCGAGACATGCACGAAGACGTCGGCGCCGCCCTCGTCGGGCTTAATGAAGCCGTAACCTTTTGTCTGATTGAAGAACTTGACCACGCCCGTCTGCCGCATGCCTGCAATCCTTCTCCACGAGGGTGGTGAGCTGCCCGTGCCTTCAGCTCGGGAGACTAAAGCGCCCTCGCATGACCATGCCCGCGCACGTGCCATGCCATTGAGCAGGTCCGCGCTCCGTTGCATGTCGGTGCAGGCACACCAGCCCGCGTCAAAAAATATCCGACCGTCAAATCATGCGGGCAAAGCACAATTCCGTGAAGCTCCGCCGATGAGGCAGCGTGCCGAAAATACAGGCAATTCGGGTGTTTTGAGCGAGTTTTGTCAGGCGATGCGCTTGACGTCGGCCCTCGCGCCAGCCCCATCCGCAAGCCGCTCGACGAGCGTCGGCAGCAGCACGGCGAGGTCCGCTTCGAGCGTGTAGGGCGGATTGAGGACGACCAGGCCCGATCCGTTGAGCCGATCGATAGCCGCCGGCGCACGAATGAAGAGATCGATGGCTAGGCTCTCGGGCGGTGCGACGGCCGCCATGGCCTCATGGAAGCGCGCGATCGGGCGCGGATCCTTGATCGGGTACCAGAGGACATACACGCCACCCGCAAAGCGGCGCATCGCATTCCGCATGCCCTGCACCAGCCGTTCGAGCTCTCCGGCCTCCTCGAAAGGCGGATCGACGAGGATCACACCCCGCCGCTCCTTGGGCGGAAGTTGGGCCTTCAGTGCGAGCCAGCCGTCGAGGCCGAGCACCTTCGCCCGTGGATCGCCCGCCAGACTCCGGCCGAGCGTCGCCGCATCCTCAGGGTGCAGTTCGTTCGCGACCAGCCGGTCCTGCGAGCGCATGAGCGCCAGCGCGAGGCAGGGCGAGCCCGGATAACGGCGCAGATGGCCATCCGGATCGCACGCCTGGACCGCGTCGAGATAGGGGGCGAGCAGCCGCGCCACGGCCTCCGGCAAGGGCTCGGCCCCTGGCCCGAGCAAGCGACCGATGCCCCCCTTCCATTCGCCCGTCTTTTCGGCGGCCTCGCTGGCGAGGTCGTACATCCCGATGCCGGCATGCGTATCGATCACGCGGAAGGCCGCATCCTTCTTCGCCATGTGCACGATCACGCGCGAAAGCACCGCATGCTTCAGCACATCGGCGAAGTTTCCGGCGTGGTAGGCGTGGCGGTAGTTCATGCCCCAAGCGTCGAGCATTCCAGCCGGTGAGTTGTCAAGTCAGCCCGAGCCGCCCGCAATCCTCATGTCAGACGTGAATTGTTCTCGTTTGAGAAGTTCGTGCCGCGTGAGATACATGGCTTGTCACAAAAGGGCCAGCCAGAGCCCTGGGCCGAGGACGCGCCGAACTAATCCTTGGATCGCCTTGGCCTGCGTGACCTCAGCGTTGCATCATCATCGCCGTTCGACGATCCACCATGCAGAAGCCCGCCGATAGTCCTGCCCCGCGCCTTCGTTGGTGGCAGGATCCTTTGTACCGCGTCGTCCACGCGGTCGGGATTACGCAGGTCACGGCATGGGGTACGGCCTTCTACTGTCTCGGTGTGCTCGCGACCCCGATCGCCGAGGAGCTTGGCTTCACCCGCAGCTTCGTCTTCTTCGGCTTCACCATCGCCATGCTCATGCAGGGCGTGGTCTCGACGCCGATCGGCCAGCTCATTGACCGCTGGGGCGGGCGCCAGGTCATGAGTATCGGTGTCGTGCTGATCGCGATCGGCCTCGCTGCGCTCGCCATGGTCACGAATTGGATTGCCTATCTCGCGGTCTGGGCCTTTCTCGGCGTGGCCATGCGCATGTCGCTCTACGATGCAGCTTTTGCCTCGGCGGTACAGGTTGCACCAAGCCGCGGCCGCAAAGCGATCTCGTATCTGACGCTCTATGGCGCATTCGCCTCCACGGTCTTCTGGGTCATCGGGCACCAGCTCTCCGAGGCCATGGGCTGGCGTAACGCTTTGCTCGTATTCGCCCTGATCAACCTCGTTATCTGCCTGCCGCTGAACTGGTGGGGGCTCTCCATCCGCGAGACGAGGCCGGAAAACGCCCCGGCCGCAACGATGGCTACGCGTGCGGTGGACGGCGCACCGCTTGAAGGCCGCGCCCGCACGATCGGCATGATCCTCTTCGCTCTCATCATGTCGCTCAACGGCTTCGTCTTCGGCGTCGTCTCGGTGCAGCTCGTGCCACTGTTCGAGACCGCCGGCATGGCGACCGC
>JAEYYJ010000309.1 GCA_023430845.1 Pseudomonadota bacterium | reverse complement strand
GTCTCCTGCGGCTTCTTCCAGTAGCCCTTCATGACCTGCGGGCCCTTGACGCAAAGCTCGCCCTTCTCGCCGCGCGGCACCTCCTTGGTCGGGTCGTCGAGCGCGCGCAGCGACACGATCGTCTGCGGAATAGGCTGGCCGATCGAGCCTTCCTTGACCGGGCCGCCGAGCGGGTTCGCCGTGACGACCGGCGATGCTTCGCTGAGCCCGTAGCCCTCCACAAGGTTGCAGCCGGTGAGCTGCTCGAAGCGCTGCTTGATCTCCAGCGGTAACGCCGCCCCGCCCGAAAGACAGAACTTCAGCGAGGAAAGGTCGAAGCTCTTGAGCTTCGGATGGTTCATGATCGCATTGAACATGGTCGGCACGCCTGGCATGACCGTCGGCTTGCCTTTATCGATGAGCTTCATCGCATCATCGAGCACGAAGCGCGGCATGATGAGGATCTCCGCCGCCTTGGCGACGGCGAAATTCATGACCACTGTCATGGCGAACACATGGAAGAACGGCAGCGCCCCCATGACGCGCTCGGTCCCCTCGATGAGCTCGGGCGCCCAGGCCGCCGTCTGCAGCACGTTCGTATAGACGGCCGAATGCGTGAGCATGGCCCCCTTGGGCGTGCCGGTCGTGCCACCCGTGTACTGGAGGACGGCCACGTCCTCGGTCGGCGCGATGGCCGGCGCCTGGAAGCGGCCGTCATTGGCGAGAACCGTCTCCTCCCAGATGACCGAGCCGGCAACCTTGGAGCCGCGCACGTTCGCGAGTTCCTTGCCCTTGAAGAGCCGGAAGAGGACCGACTTCGCGGTCGGCAGGAGGGCGGGGAACGGAGCGACGACAGCCCGCTTGAGCGTGCCCGCCGCCATCAAGGCCTCGACCTTGTCGAACAGCACCTTGAGGTCCAGCGTGACCATGAGATCGGTCTCGCTGTCCTTCACCTGGAAGGTCAGTTCCTCGACGGTATACAACGGGTTGTAGTTGACGACCGTGCCACCGGCTTTGAGCGTCGCATAATAGAAGACGATGAACGTCGGCGAGTTGGGGAGGAAAAGGCCGACCTTCGTTCCCTTGGTCACGCCGAGGGCGGAAAGTCCGGCCGCGGCCCGATCCACGAGGCGCGACATGTCGCCATAGGTGATTGTCCGGCCCAGGAAGTTCGTGCAAATACGCGACGGATGCCGCTCAGCAGCACGCTCGAGTAGCTGGTAGAGGGGTGCCGGGGCAATCTGCTGGTGCCAATTCACGCCAGCCGGGTAGTGCGCAAGCCAGGGATAGCTCAGGTGAGCTGGCGCGGTCTCCCCCGCAGATGCGGTCGTACCTGCAGACATGGTCTTGATGCCTCCCTGAATCACGTCCATCTAGGACGGTAGGCTTGGGGCGTGCATAAGCGCCAGTTTTGCGGCCGCGGCGAGCGGAATCACCGTCGGAGAGCTTGACGCGCATCCAAGGATGAGCCTGCCCGAGTCGCCTATGCGATCACGGTAAACGACTTTGAACACTTTTGTCCCGGAGCGCCAGCCTTGATGGTTGTACTGCACACGCATCTGAAGATCTGACCGCCGGACGCCGGGCACAACTGTCCGTGACCGTATGGACTTGAATAGTGTTAACGGTTATGTCAGGCGCAACTTGCGGTCAGATGGGCTTTGCCGTAGCTAAACCGAGACATCAGCACCTGTACCCGCAGAGTACTTGGGGGTGGGAGAGAGATATGGACGACGTTGCCACCAAGATCATCGATATCCTCAAGAAGCACATGAAGGAGCCACGAGACGACATCGGGCTCACGACTGCGCTGACTGACCTGAAAATCGAGTCTCTCGATCTTGCAATGATCGTTTTCGACATCGAGGATTCTTTCGGCATCCAGATCCCCTACAACGCCAACGAAGAAGTTGAAGACTTCAAGACCGTCGGCTCAGTGGTGGATCGCGTGAAGGCCCTGCTGGAGGGTTCGGGCGCGCCGGCCAAGGCGTAACCCCAGCGAAGACGATCTCCACGCGCGCCGGAGAAAATTCCGGCCGCCAATAGGAAGTATTGCGTCCCATGACACAGTCTAAGGGCGAGCGTCGCCGCGTTGTCGTGACGGGTGTCGGCGCCGTCACCCCGATCGGCCTCGACGTACGCGAAATGTGGTCGTCGATGCGGGAAGGGCGCTGCGGCGTCGGCCCGATCGAGAGCTTCGAGCTTCAGGATCTCTACATCCACATCGCCGCCGAGATCAAAGGCTTCGATCCGGCCAAGCACGTCACGAGCCGGAAGATCCAATACGGCGACCGCTATTCCTGGTTTGCCGGCCGCTCGGCCGAAGAGGCTTGGAAGCAGTCAGGCCTGCAGGCGCCCCTCGCCGATCCCTATCGTGCAGCCTGCATATTCGGCTCGGGCGCCGGTGGTTTCAATACCATCGAGACCGCCTATCACGACCTCTTCGTGAAGGGTAAGAAGGCAACGAACCCGCTGACGCTGCTGCGCATCATCGGCTCGTCGGCTTCGGCGCATGTCGGCATCGAATACGGCATCAAGGGCCCGACGTTCGCTACCTGCTCGGCCTGCTCCACCGCAACGCACGCAATTGCACTCGGCGCTGACTACATCCGCAACGGCCTCGTCGATGTTGCGGTCACCGGCGCATCGGAAGCCGTCGTCACGTTCGGCTCCATGCGCACCTGGCAGGCGATGCGCGTCCTCTCGCCCGAGGGCTGCTTCCCCTTCGCGAAGAAGCGCAACGGCACCGTCCTCGGCGAGGGCGCCGGCACCCTAATCCTGGAGAGCCTGGAGCACGCCCGCGCCCGCGGCGCGACAATCCTCGCGGAGCTCGAGGGCGTCGGCATGTCCTCCGACAGCAAGGACATGGTCAATCCGGACGTCGACGGCCCCCGGAGCGCCATGCAGATCGCGCTCGACGATGCAGGCCTGAAGCCGGAGGACATCGGCTACCTCAATGCCCACGGTACCGCCACGGCACTCAACGACGTGAACGAGACCAACGCGATCAAGATGGTCTTCGGCGAGCACGCCCATAAGCTGCCCATCTCCTCCACCAAGTCCATGACCGGGCACCTCCTCGGTGCCGGCGGTGCGGTCGAGGCCATTGCCAGCATCAAGGCGCTGCAGGATGGCTGGCTACCGCCCACGGTCAACCTCGACGAGGTCGATCCGAAGTGCGACCTCGACTACATCCCGAACGTCGGGCGCGCGGCCAAGGTCAGCCACGTCATGTCGAACTCCTTCGCCTTCGGCGGGCTCAACGCGGTGCTCATCTTCGGCCAGCCGCCGGCCTGAGCGACGAACGCAACAATTCTCTCCTGACTGCGATGCGGGCTGCCCTTCTGGGTGGCCCGTATTCGTTTCTGGTGGTGGACGCTAGCCCTATTTGGCGCCACCCTGCGCGACAAACGCAGACAGGAGGAAACATCGAATGCAACCCGGACCAAGGCTTGCCGGCAAGGCCGCTATCGTGACGGGCGCCGCATCGGGCATCGGCGCCGAGACTGCGCGCGCCTTTGCACTTCACGGCGCCAAGGTGCTGCTAACGGATACCAATGCCGCCCTCGGCCGGAGCATCGCGGAAGAAATCACCGCGAACGGTGGCACCGCCGCTTTCGCCGAGCAGGATGTGGCAAGCGAAGCCCGCTGGGCCGAGATCGTCGCCGACGCCGAGAAGCGCTTCGGCCGCGTCGACATTCTCTGCAACATCGCCGGCATTTCAGGGCGCGACCCGCGCCAGAACATCCAGACCGGTCTCGTCGGTGGCGGCAAGATCCTGGATCAGTCGCTCGAGATCTGGAACAAGGTGCTGGAGGTCAACGCCACGTCCATTTTCCTCGGCACCAAGGCCGTGATCCCCGCCATGCAGCGCGCAGGCGGCGGCTCGATCATCAACATCTCGTCTATCTGCGGCATCGTCGGCTCGCACGCCAATGGCGCCTATCATGCGTCCAAGGGTGCCGTGCGCATTTTCTCGAAGGCGACGGCACTGCAGTATGCGGCGGACAAGATCCGCGTGAACTCCGTGCATCCGGGCTTCGTCGACACGCCCATGACCAAGCCTGGCCATTCCAACCCGGAAGTCGCGCAGCATCGCCTTGCCGTGACGCCGCTCGGCCGCTTCGGCACGCCCGCGGACATCGCCGCCGGCTGCCTCTATCTCGCCTCCGACGAAGCGTCGTGGGTCACGGGCAGCGAGTTGGTCATCGACGGCGGCATGACCGCCAGCTGATCCGCGTGTTGCCAATCAGGCGCGGGCTTCCTACGGTCTGCCCTGAGTTTCAAAAGTGGCCGAGGGAGCGCCCCGCATGTTCATCAGGTCTGTCGAACGCGACACGTCGCTCGACGCTTTCCGCGCCGATGTGCGCACCTTCTGCGAGCGCGAGCTGCCGCCGGAGGTGCGCCGCAAACAGGCACTCGGCCAGCATCTCGAACGCGACGAGTACGACACCTGGCTTAAGCGGCTCGGCGCCAAGGGCTGGATCACGGGCAAATGGCCCAAGGAGCACGGCGGCCTGGGCTGGAGCCCCGCCCAAACGCTCGCCTTCAACGAGGAACTCGGGCGCACCGGCGCGCCACCGCTCGTGCCCTTCGGCGTGAACATGGCCGGGCCGGTGATCTACACCTTCGGCACGGAAGAGCAGAAGCGCACATACCTTCCCGGCATCATCAAGAACGACACGTGGTGGTGCCAGGGCTACTCCGAGCCGGGTGCCGGCTCCGATCTCGCCGCGCTCAAGACCAAGGCCGTGCGCGACGGCGATCACTATGTCGTCAATGGCCAGAAAATCTGGACCTCGCTCGCGCACTGGGCCGACTGGATGTTCTGCCTCGTGCGCACGGACGACAGCGGCAAGAAGCAGGAGGGCATTTCCTTCCTGCTGATCGACATGAAGACGCCCGGCATCACCGTGCGCCCCATCATCGCAATCACCATGAGCCATCACCTCAACGAGGT
>JAEYYJ010000213.1 GCA_023430845.1 Pseudomonadota bacterium | reverse complement strand
TCGTGGGTCACGCGCGCAGCGCTGATGCACCACAGTGGCGGGCTGCTGCCATCCGTGCGGCACGGCGTGAACCGGCCCTGCTCGAACTCCGTGACGTTCCCTTCGCGGCGCACGGCGCGTCGCGCCGTGATGCGCGTATCATCACGCGCCGTCACGCTCAGCGCCTGCACGAAGGCCTCGCGGAAGTCGTCGGTCGCCGTCAGCTTGTCGGCGCGCACGACGTTGCCGTTCGGCTCCTTGAGTTGCGCATTGCCTTCAGCGGTAAGCGTCTGCGCGCCCTGGTCGTAGACGACCCGGTCCGCCGTCAGGACGTAGTTATTGAAAACGATCTCGACGTTGCCGACCGCGATCACGCGGTTGTTCGCCGTATCATAGATGAGCTCGTCACCCTGCAGATAGAGCGGCGCGGCGCGGTCCATCTTCCCGGGCGATTTGCCGAAGATGCCACCCGGCTCCCGCTTGAAGTGCTTCTTCTGCCGCGTGAGGTCGCGGACCGGGTCCTGGATGCGGATGCCCGTGCCACGCGTCAGCTGATCGGTCGGATCCCGCGCGACGCCCGGCGTCGGCGCCAGCAGCATGGCCACGGTCGCGAGGAGCCCGATGAGAGAGAGAGCGCACAGAATCAGGCGAACGCGCAGCCGCATTGGCTTACGCGAGGCGCTACCGCCCGCCTGAAACTCATGCCCCGTCACTTCCACCTAGCCGTCCTCCTGGTGCAAAAGCACCGTCAACGACCCGCACAACGCGACCAGCACCGGCACCCATACCGCCATAAGAGACGGCGTCAGTCCGGCCACCCCAACCTGCCGAGAAACTTCGGAGAAAAGGAGAAATCCTAAGCCCCCGATTGCTCCCATCCCCACCATAGTCTGTAAGCCACCTGAGCGGAATGACCGCAAAGACACAGATGCAGCCAAAAGAACCATCACCGCCAGCAACATAGGGCGGCTCAGGTGGAGATCGTACTGGACTTGGAATCGGGCTGCCGAAAGGCCCGCCCGCTCCGTTTCGCGAATTACGCCCGGCAGTTGCCAGAAAGACAGAGAAATGGCCGAGCCGAGTGCATCTCCGATCCGGTCCGGCGTCAGGTAAGTGCTGGCCGTGTACAGGTCGAATTGCTCGGACTCTCGGCCGGGACGCGCAACCTTGGCCTGCTCGAACTGCCAATACCCGTCGCGGAGCACGGCGCGAACGCCTTCGATGCGCTCTACGAAAGCCCCGCCGGCATCGAATTGCAGCAACGTCGGGTTGTAGACGATCAGCCCATCGCGCGAAGCCGCGCTCGCGCTCAGAACAGATGATCCGTCGACACCTTGCTGTCGCAACCAAGCGCCGCTGGCGCCGCCTCCGAGCACCGACGCCTCGCGTCCGTAAAGCTCTGCCAGCAGACGGTCGGCCTCTGCCCGCGTTATGGCGGCGAGCGGGTTGAAGGCGGTGGTCGCGAGCACGCCGAGGATCATGGCGACCAGAATTCCAGGCCCGATGAACTGCCAGGCCGACATCCCCGCCGCCCGCATGACAGCGAGTTCGGACCGGCGATTGAGCTGGATGAGCGCGATACCTGCCCCGACCAGGACACAGAAGGGCAGCAGCACCTCGATGTAGCTCGAGAGACGAAGCCCGACGATCAAGGCGACGGAGAGGACCGGAATGCTCCCCTGGCGCCCGGTCATACGGAGAAGCTCGACCAGATCGATCATGACGATCAGCGACGAGCAGACGGCGAGCGTGCCCACCATCGCGAGGACGAACCGTCCCCCCACATAGCGGCCGAGCGTTCCGAAGGTCCCTCTCATCTGCCGGGCGCCCCCATGCGATGAGATCGCGTCGGCTCTCGCCGGGCGTTCCAGCGCTCGCGAACGCGGTCGACGACATCCCCGATGGCCAGCCCCAGGCGCGCGAGCGGCGTATTCGTCCGCCGTGGCCGCATACCGGCATTCGCGTGCAGCGCCGCCAGCAGTGCCGCGCCGAGCGGGATGGCATAAACAAACGGTATGGCCGCGGGGCTCACGCCGATGAGGTTATTGACCGTCAGGCCGGCGACGCGCGCCACGGTTGCCAGCACAAAGGCCAGCACGAGAGCCTGCCCGCGACCTTGCCGGGTTGTCCGCGCCTGTCCGAGCATCGCCACCGCAATGAGCACGAATGTCAGCGGATAGAGCGGGCTCGACAGGCGCTCGTGTAGCTCCTCGATGATCCCGTTGCGCGCGCGCGGGGTCTTGATGTCGTCCGGATCGGGATAGAGCAGCTCACCGATGTAGCGCTCGCGCGGGCGCATACCGCGCTGTTCTGCCCGGGCCTCGAAATGCGCGAGATCGACGCCATAAGTCTCGAAGACGATGATCTGGGTCGGCTCTCCCGGTGCCGCGCGGCGCAGAATGTGCCCGTTCTGCATGAGCATGAACGTCTCACCACCCTGCTTCACGATCCGCGCACGGTCGGCGAGAAACGTCGTCGTCTGCTTGCCGTCGCGCGCATCATTGACGACAAGGCCGAGCAGCTCGCCTGAATGCGCGCGATCGCGGACGTGGAAGGTGAGGCCGCGCTCTGGGCTGGTGAAGCGGCCGGGCTGGATCACCTGCGTGATCAGATCCGTGCGAACGGCAACGATGGCCTCGCGAAGCTCCCGATTCGCCCAGGGCATGACGAGGAAATTGAAGAGGAGAACGACGAGACTGACGAGCACAGCGAGCAGCAGAAGCGGCCGCGCCGGCGCCCAAACCTTCGCACCGGCCGCCGTCATCACGATCAGCTCGCTGTCGGCACTCAGGCGATTGAGAAGCTGAATGGCAGCGATCAGCAGCGCGACGGGCGCGATGACGGTCATCAGGCCCGGCAGGCCGAGCAGCGTGATCTTGAGGAACGCCAGCGCGTCCTGGCCCTGCGCGGTCACGAGATTGAGCTGGCGGAGCGCGAGCGCGATCCACACGAGCGAAGTCAGCGAGAAGACGATCACCACCGTCGTCACCGCTGCCTGACGGAAGATGTAGCGTGAGAGCG
>JAEYYJ010000198.1 GCA_023430845.1 Pseudomonadota bacterium | reverse complement strand
CCGCTGTCACCGTGCGACCGATCCGGATCAGCGCCCGCTGGCCCAGATCCGGCCATCGCGGCTTGACGAAATCGACGGTGACGAGCGACGCTGCTGCGTTGAGCGCACTGTCGAGCGACGACATGATCGCCGCCATCATCGCTGCCAGAACAATCCCGCGGAATCCTATCGGCAGAAGTTCGAAGGCGAGCGTCGGAAATACCTTGTCCGGGCTGTCGAGCGCTGGATAGAGCACGGCCGCGGCCATTCCCGGAACGATCATCAGGAAGAGATTGGGGATCTTGAGCAGACCGCCGAACAACGCCCCTTTGCGTCCGTCCTCGAGCGAGCGCGCAGCCAAGGCCCGCTGCACGAAATACTGGTTGAAGGTCCAGTAGTAGAAGCCGAGGATCACGACACCCAGAATGCCCGGCCACGGCAGGAAGCTGTCATCGGCCGGCTGGAACAGCGTGACATTGCGCTCGCTCGATTTCTCGAGGAGAGCATCCCAGCCGCCGACCGCCGCAAGCGCGAAGTATCCCACCACTGCCGCACCGATGATGAGCACTGTTGCCTGAATCGTATCGGTCACGACGACCGCGCGCAGCCCTCCGACAATCGTGTAGACGCCTGCAAACAGCGACAGCAGGATGCACGCGAGCCAGAGGTCGATGGCTGCGAAGCCGGCCTGCATCACCACCGCGCCGGCATAGAGCGCGCCGGCCGTATCGACGAGCAGCATCGTCAGCAGCGTGAAGCCCGAATAGACGAGACGTGCGCGTCGATCGAAGCGATGCTCCAGATACTCGGTGACCGTCACGAGACGGTTTCTCAGGAACACCGGCAGAATGAATGCGGCGAATATCACGAGCACCAGCGCCGCGGTCCATTCGTAGTGGAAGACCGTGAGCCCGTTTCCATAGGCGGCACCCATGAGCCCGACGAAGCTGGAGCCGGACATGTTGGTTGCGTAGAAAGACAACCCGACGAGATACCAAGGCAGAGTACGACCGGCGAGAAAGTAGTCGTCGACGTTCTTCGGGGGGCCTTCAGCGCGCGCGTATGCGATCGCAATCGCGTAGGTGGCCGCGAGATAGGCCAGGATGATCGCGATTTCCGTGCTTGTGAGGCCCGCCATGTGAATTCGCCCTCGTCTGTTCCCCCGGCGTCTTTTGCGCCCCATCAGACTAAACGCGCAGCCCCATGAAAGGGTCTCGGATCGGCCACATCAAGGTGCGCACAAGCAGAAGGGCCGGCGCTCGCGCACCAGCCCTCCGATTGATCTTTCAGGCAGTTCGCGCTTGGCGCCTACTTCATGGTCGCCGACCAGTTACCATTGCGGCCGCCGCTGACGGTGCCCGTCATGCTCTTGCCGTCGACCGTGCCCGTGTACTTGGCATCGCCAACCGAGAAGCTGACCTGAGTGCCGAGCAGGCGCCCGTCCTTGATCTCGGTGGGGCCGAGCGTACCGGTCAGCATCTGATACTTCTGCTCGAGCTTCAGCTCCGCCTCGCCGAGCTGCCACGTGCCGCCTGCCTTGGCCGGCACAATCCACAGCAGTGCCTTGCAGTAGTTCGTGCAGTCCTCGGTGACGGTGGCCGTCTCATCAGCCTGCCAGTCGCCCATCTGGAACGTGTTCGACACGAGACGCGTGCCGGCGGGCAACTCGAGAAGCTTCGGTGACAGCTTCTCGTTGATCCAAGGCAGCAGGAACATCGTGATGATCTGCGCCTTCGAGAAATCGCTCTCGAAGATATCGGCCTTCTCGAAGGTGGCCTTGTCCGAAACGCCGGCCTCCTTGGCGGCCTTCTGCGCCACTTCGACCATCTGCGGGTTGTATTCGATGCCGTGAGCCGTGAGCCCCTTCTTCGCCGCGGTGATCACCGTGCGGCCATCGCCCGAGCCAAGATCGATCAGGTAGTCTTTGGGCGTCGCCTTCGCGATCTCGAGCATCTTGTCGACGAGGCTCTGGGGCGTCGGCACCCACACGACGTCCTTGCCTGCCTGCCCGACCTGCGGCTCATAGGGCTTCTGGCCCTGTTCCTGCGCGGCGGATGAAAGCGCCGTCGCGACCAGCAAGACGCCCGCGAACATTGCCAAGCCTGCGCGGGCCCTGCCCGACCACCCAGCGCTTGCCGGCAGCACTCGAGACGCCGTCGTCGACGCACGCGTCGGAACTCTATCCATGGATTTCCTCGTTCTGTGTCGTGGTTGTCAGGTTCGACCGGCAGGCTGCCGTCTCACCATCGGATTGCGAGCTTCATTTCGGTTAACGCCCCCGCGGGAGGACGGGTTCGGTGCGGATTAGACTATCGGTGGCGGGTGACGGGCAATGGGATGGGCAGGTAAATTCTTGGTGAGTCTTCACCTTTCGCATCGTTCGCAAAGCTCGATAGCCAGTAATTGCGGCCAAATCCGGCAGCCGCCGGAGCGCGACTGCCGCAGAGCTCGACGGCCGGAGCCACCATGTTCACTGCTGTGAGAGCTTGCGTCAATGTGCGAGCAGATCCTCCACGGCGCGCCGCAAGACCGCTTCGTCCTCCGCACACTGCACGGGATTGCCAGCGCGGTGGCCCCAAATGGACTCGATCGGCCGGAACTCGGCATTCGGCATGAGCCGTGTCTCGGCTTCCCCATCGGCGACCGTAAAATAGAGGTCTGTCGTCGACGGCATGATGATCGCGCGCGCCCTGATGGCGCCGAGTGCGGCCTCCAGATCACCGCCGTAAATCGCGTTGTCGGAGATGTCCGAGTGGTACCAGGTCTCGATCATCGAGAGCAGATCCTCGGCGGCGCGGCGCAGATAGTTCCCCTCCCATGCACGCACCAGATAGTCCTCGAGCGACGTGAAGCCGACCGTCGACCAGAGTTTCTCGCGGTAGAAGGCTTGGCTCATTGCCCAGCCCGCATAGACGCGCGAGAATGCGCGCAACGCCTCGACCGGCCGTGCAACGAAGCGACCGTCCCGATATCCCGTATCGCTTTTGAGAATGGCGCGGATTCCTTCGAGAAATACCTTGTTGTGCGGGCTCGTGCGCGCCGACGTGCAAACGGCGCAGATTCGCTCCACACGGTCAGGAAAGATCGCGCCCCAGTGCAGCGTCTGCTGGCCGCCCATCGACCAGCCATACGCGAGCGCCAGCTTCATGATGCCGAAGCGCTCGCGCAGCAGCCGCTCCTGCGCGTGCACATTGTCCCAGTGCGTGAACACAGGATTGCGCCCGGCGCCGAACGGCTCCGCGAGATTGCTCGGCGAGGACGAGAGCCCGTTGCCGAGCTGATTGGGAATGACGATGAAATAGCGTTCGGGATCGAGCACGCGATCCCGCCCGATCAGCCAGTCGATGTCGGCATGATGCGCCGCGTAGGATGTCGGGTAGAGAATGACATTCGACTTGTCCGCCGCGAGCTGGCCATAAGTCTTGTACGCAAGATGGGCCTTCGGCAGCGTCAACCCGCGCTGCAGCGCCAGAGGTCCAAGCTCGAATGTCTCATGGTCTGCCACGTGTAATCCCCCTCACCCAGGACTATGTGAACGCCACCTTACACGGGTCCAATTCTTACAGGTGCAGAGAATGCATCCGGAATGCATCCGAGTGACTGCACCGCTGCCTGCATTGCCACGATGTAGCCGTACGGCCCGAGCCCGCAGATGACCGCTTTGACCGAGCCCGAGACTTTAGAGTGCCGATGGAGATCATCGCGCGCGTGGATATTCGAAATGTGCAGCTCGATGACGGGCCCCTCGAAAATCTTGATGGCATCGATGATCGGGATCGACGTGAACGACAGCCCTGCCGGGTTGATGATGATCGCATCCGCACGCTCACGCGCCGCCTGGATGAGGTCCACGATCACCCCTTCGTGGTTCGACTGACGAAACTCCAACTGCACGTCGAGCAGCCCTGCGAACTCGTGGCAACTGCGCTCGATCGCATCGAGCCGGGTGGATCCATAGATATGAGGCTCGCGGATACCGAGCAGGTTCAGGTTCGGCCCGTTGATGATCATGAGGCGTGTCGGCACTGCTTCCTCCCGTGTTTTGCTTGGGCGGAAGAATGGGCCGGCTGCCCCGGGCCGCGCAACAGTCTTGGCACACCGGGCCGCAGCGGGTAGAGAGTGGGCGGATTGGCAGCAAAAAGCGTACACGCGTTCCCATGGCGCTGGAGATCGAGCGGAAATTTCGTGTCAGCGGCGATAGCTGGAGGCCGCTCGTCGTCCGAACACGCCGCCTGCGCCAAGCCTATCTCACGAAGAATGGCCGGCTCTCCGTTCGCGTACGCATCGATGGCGATGAAACGGGCACGCTCACGATCAAGGCCGCACGTTCCGGCATGGAGCGTCACGAGTACGAGTACACGATCCCCGTCGCCGATGCCGAGGAGCTGATGCTCCAACGCGAGGGCTCGGTCATCAGCAAGGTCCGCCACATCGTGCCGATCGGCGACCTCAACTGGGAGATCGACGTTTTCGACGGGGAGAATGCGGGCCTCGTCGTCGCCGAGATCGAACTCGACCGTCCCGATCGGACATTCGAGCGCCCCGACTGGCTCGGCGAGGAGGTGACCGGCGACCGCCGTTTCTACAATGCCGATCTCGCCAAGCATCCTTACACGAGCTGGGCCAAAGGACGCTAAGCGCTAAGCCTCCGTCGCCCTCTCGCCCATGCGCTGCTCGGCCGCCATCGCGGCCGCCCGCTTTTGACAGCGCCGCACAGCCTCGATCACCAGTCCGCTCAGCACGCGGAAATCTTCCTTGCGCGGCGAGGTTCTGCGCCACGCGAACCCGATCGTGCGCGCGGGTTCCGGATCGGCAAAGCGACCGATACTGACGCGTCCGCTCATGGCTTCCAGGCCGATGCTGATCTCCGGCAGGAACGTGAGCCCCATGCCGTTCGCCACCATCTGCACGATCGTCGAGAGGCTCGAAGCGCCGAACGTATCGACGCCCTCGACTTGGCGTAGATCACAGAACGCCAATGCCTGATCGCGCAGGCAGTGTCCCTCTTCCAGCAGCAGCAATCGATCATTCTCGAAGAGCTCCGGCGTCGCCTTGACGCGTCGGCGCAACTTGCGACCGGGTGGCATGGCAAGGAAGAAGCGGTCCTCGATCAACCGCAAGGTCTCGATCTCGGGATGCTCGACCGGCAGCGCAAGCAGAAGCAGATCGAGCGTGCCGTCGTTGAGTTCGGCGAGAAGCTGCTGCGTGTGCGTCTCGCGCACTTGGAGAACGAGTTGCGGGTAGCCCACGCGCACCAGCGGCAGCAGCGCCGGCAGAACGTAGGGCGCGATCGTCGGAATCACACCGAGCCGCACCGGCGTCGACAGCGGCGCGCGGCACTGGCGGGCAAAATCACCGATGTCGCGGACCTCATTCAGGATGCGCTGAGCCCTGCGCGCCACCTCTCGCCCCGTCTCCGTGAGCTGCGCCCCCTGTCGTCGCCGCTCGACGAGTTGCACGCCGAGTTCCTGCTCCAGCTCCTGGATCTGCATGGAGAGCGCCGGCTGCGTCACGGCGCAATGCGCCGCCGCCTTGCCGAAATGGCCGTGGCGCGCGATGGCATCCAGGTATCGAAGCTGTTTGAGCGAGATCATGTCGATCAGGATTTCTTATCGTACCTTGAAGTTAATGCGATTGGACCATGACGGCAAGGCCGCCTAGTTTGGAGTGCTTTTAGTTCTAGGGAGGCCGCCCGGTCGCACCAACGTGCATCGGGCTTGCGCTGCTTCGATCGGCGCACTGAAGAGAGTGGAGAGAGACATGGACGGTACGACAGAAGGCAAGTGCCCGTTTTCGGGCGGGCGGCGCGGCACTCAGAACCGCCACTGGTGGCCGAACCAGCTGCCCCTCGAGCTGCTGAGCCAGCACTCGTCGAAGTCCGATCCGCTGGGCAAGGCGTTCAACTACCGCGAAGCCTTCAAAAAGCTCGACTACGCGGCGTTGAAGAACGACCTGCGCAAGCTGATGACCGACTCGCAGAGCTGGTGGCCCGCCGACTTCGGCCACTACGGCCCGCAGTTCATTCGCATGGCATGGCACAGCGCCGGCACCTACCGCATCGGCGATGGTCGTGGCGGCGGCGGTCGCGGTCAGCAGCGCTTTGCCCCGCTCAATAGCTGGCCCGATAACGTCAACATCGACAAGTCGCGCCGCCTGCTGTGGCCAATCAAGCAGAAGTACGGCCAGGCCATATCCTGGGCGGATCTCTATATCCTCACCGGCAACGTCGCGCTCGAGACCATGGGCTTCCGCACGTTCGGCTTTGCCGGCGGTCGCGAGGATGTCTGGGAGCCAGATCAGGACGTCTATTGGGGCCGCGAGACCACATGGCTCGCACCCAGCAACGATCCGAGCAACAAAGGCAATCGCTATTCGGGTGATCGCGATCTGGAGAACCCGCTCGCCGCTGTCCAGATGGGCCTGATCTACGTCAATCCCGAAGGTCCAGACGGCAATCCCGACCCGCTCGCGGCAGCAAAGGACATCCGTGAGACCTTCAAGCGCATGGCCATGAACGACGAGGAGACCGTCGCGCTCATCGGCGGTGGCCACACCTTCGGCAAGACGCACGGCGCCGATGCGGAATCCCACAAGGGACCGGATCCTGAAGCCGCCGATCTCGAACTGCAGGGCTTTGGCTGGGCCAGCAAGTTCGGCACGGGCCATGGCGCGGACGCGATCGGCAGCGGCCTCGAAGTGACCTGGACGCAGACGCCCGCACAGTGGAGCAACTTCTTTTTCGAGAACTTGTTCAAGTTCGAATGGGAACTGGAGAAGTCGCCGGCCGGCGCCAACCAGTGGGTTGCGAAAGATGCCCCGGACGTGATCCCGGCAGCATTCGGCGAGAAGAAGCAGAAGCCGAAGATGCTGACGACCGACCTGTCGCTACGCTTCGATCCCGAGTACGGCAAGATCTCGCGCCGCTTCCTCGAGGATCCGCAGGCTTTCGCCGAAGCCTTCGCCCGCGCATGGTTCAAGCTGACCCATCGCGATCTCGGCCCGCGCTCGCGCTACATCGGCCCGGAAGTGCCGAGGGAAGAGCTGGTTTGGCAGGATCCTGTTCCAGCGGTCGACCACGCGCTCATCAACGATGAAGATGCTGCTGCTCTCAAGGCCAAGATTTTGGCATCTGGCCTCAGCGTCTCGGAGCTCGTTGGCACGGCCTGGGCCTCGGCATCCACCTTCCGCGGCGGCGACAAGCGCGGCGGCGCAAACGGCGCTCGCATCCGCCTTGCTCCGCAGAAAGATTGGGAAGCGAACCAGCCCGAGCAGCTCACCAAGGTACTGAAAGCTCTCGGGCGCATCCAGTTCGAGTTCAATCAGGACCAGAGCGACGGCAAGCAGGTTTCGCTCGCCGACCTGATCGTGCTCGCCGGCAACGCCGGTGTCGAACAGGCGGCCAAGGCAGCGGGTCACACTGTGACAGTGCCGTTCGCCCCCGGCCGCACGGATGCCTCGCAGGCGCAGACGGATGTGGAATCCTTCTCCTATCTCGAGCCGGTTGCCGATGGCTTCCGCAACTACGAGAAGGCCCGCTACGCTGTGCCCGCCGAGGCGCTACTGATCGACAAGGCACAACTGCTCACGCTGACAGCGCCTGAACTCACCGTGCTGATCGGCGGCCTGCGCGCCATCAACATCAATGTCGGCGGCGCGAGGCATGGCGTGTTCACCGACAAGCCCGGCACGCTGACCAACGACTTCTTCGTGAACCTGCTCGACATGTGCACGGAGTGGAAAGCGATCTCGGACGCCAAGGACGTCTTCGAGGGCCGCGACCGCAATTCGGGCGAGGTCAAGTGGACGGGTACGCGCGTCGACCTCGTGTTCGGCTCGAACTCGATCCTGCGCGCACTCAGCGAGGTCTATGCCAGCTCGGATGCGAAGGAGAAGTTCGTCAACGACTTCGTGGCTGCCTGGACCAAGGTCATGAACCTCGACCGCTTCGATCTCGCGCGCTGATCGCGGTAATGATCCCTTCTCCCCGTGCTTTCGGGGAGAAGGGGCAGCGCGGCATTCAGCGACGCTACTTCATGAGCGCGCGACCGCGCGCCGGCCGTTAGGCCGTCCCAAAGAAAAGAAGCATGCAGAGCCGCGAAAGCCGTCGCGGCGGACGAACCCGCGTGGTCCCTACAATGATGTAGGTGGGCACCGTTTGTCCGGAACCACGGCTCCGGCCAGGGACAGCACCCTAGCGGATCTTATAGGCCCCCGGGTCGTATGGCCCTAACGCACCCCGCAGCCCTGCAACTCCAAGAAATAAGCCAGTTCGGCCCCTTTTCCAAGGGGCGCGCCAGTCAGGCTTTGCGAGCTGCGAGGGTAACGCCCAAGAGAATCAGAGCAAAACCGACGACATGGAACGTCGCCAGCCGCTCGCCCAGAAACATCCACGCCAGGACCGCGCTGTAGAGCGCGATCAAATGCAGGAAGACACCCGCCCGGTTCGGTCCGATCAGCTCGACACCGCGGTTCCATGACAGGTAGGCGATGATGCTCGGGAACACCGAAACATAGATCATCGCGAGAAATGTCATCGCAGTCGGCTGGAAGTGGAAGCCTTGAGCGTGCTCGTAGACCGCAAAGGGCAGCGTGCCGCCCGCAGCGATCAGCGAGAAGACAAACATGAAGCTCGTCCAATGAACGCGCGGGCGAAAGCGCAGCCACGCCGAATAGAAAGCCCATACGGCCATATTGAAGAGAATGATGAGATCGCCGTAGTTGAACGACATCTGCGCCAGCATGGCGGGCTCGCCGCGCGTGACGATGAAAAGCACACCGCCGAGCGATACCGCTATGCCCGCCAGCTGGATCGGCCGCATCGTCTCGCCGAACATAATCGCGACGGCCGCGACGATGAACACCGGACCGAGCGAGTTCAGTACCGAGACATTGATCGCGCTCGTGTATTGCAGGCCAACATACTGAAGTGCACTGAAGAGCGCGCCACCACTCAGCCCGAGGATCAGCAGTGCCTTCCAATGCAGCTTGATCTCCGGCCAGTCACGAGCCAGATGCCCGCGCGCCAGAAGCCCGGCGAGGATGCAGGGAAAGACCCAGCGCAATGCCGAAAGGCTGACCGGCGGTACATGTCCAGCAATGGCGCGGCCCAGCACGTGATTGCCGGACCAGCACAGGCCCGCCAGCGCGACGAGCGCGTAGGCCTGCACGGATGATGACCTAACATCCGAGGTCGACATGACTGCCAGCTTTCCGAATTCCAGGAGGGGGGCGACCGGCCTCAGCTCGTGAGCCGCTCGATGCGCGCACCGCAGCGCGAGAGCTTTTCTTCGAGCCGCTCGAAGCCGCGATCGAGGTGATAGACGCGATTGATCATGGTGTCGCCATCCGCCATGAGCCCCGCGATCACGAGCGACACCGAGGCGCGCAGATCCGTCGCCATCACCGGCGCGCCGCGCAGCGCGCCGACGCCGCGAATGGTCGCGGAATCGCCATGGAGCCGGATGTCCGCGCCGAGGCGGGCCAGCTCCTGCACGTGCATGAAGCGGTTCTCGAAGATCGTTTCGCGGATCACGCTCGTCCCCTTGGCACGCGTCATGAGGGCCATGAGCTGGGCCTGCAGATCCGTCGGAAAGCCGGGGAACGGCTGCGTCTCGATACTGACGGGCTCGATGGCATTGCCATTGCGCGCAATGCGCACGCCGTCCGCGGTTTGCTCGACGAGAGCCCCGGTTTGTCCGAGTGCGTCGAACGCCGTCTTGAGGAGGTCCATCCGGGCGCCTTCGAGCACCACGTCGCCGCCGGTCGCCGCAACAGCAAAGGCATAGGTGCCCGTCTCGATCCGGTCGGGCAGCACGTGATGCGTTGCGCCTTCGAGCCGGTCGCGCCCCTCGATCCTGAGCGTCGACGTGCCGATGCCTTCAATTCTGGCGCCCATCTTGACGAGACACTCGGCGACGTCGGCCACCTCGGGCTCACGCGCGGCATTCTCGATCACCGTCTCACCGCGTGCGAGCGCTGCCGCCATCAGCACGTTGTGCGTCGCGCCGACCGACACTTTAGGCATGACGACGCGTGCGCCTCTGAGGCCGCCTTTCGGCGCCTTCGCGACAACGTAACCGGCATCGATATCGATCTCGGCCCCCAGCGCCTTGAGCCCGAGCAGATGGAGATCCACGGGCCGCGTGCCGATGGCGCAGCCACCCGGAAGCGATACGCGCGCCTCGCCGGCCCGCCCCAGCAGGGGCCCGAGCACCCAGAAGCTCGCCCGCATGCGCGAGACCATCTCGTACGGCGCCACCGTATCGACGATGTCGCGTGCCGTGAGGTGGAATGTCTCGCCGAGCAGATGCGGATCTGCGTTCGCACGCTTACCATCGACCGAATGATCGACGCCATGATTGCGCAGGATGCGGGCGAGCAGATTGACATCTGCGAGGTTCGGCACATTCTTCAGCGTCAGCCGGTCGCTCGTCAGCAGGCTCGCGATCATCAGCGGCAGGGCGGCGTTCTTGGCGCCGGAAATGGGGATCGTGCCCTCGAGCCGCTGCCCCCCCGTTATCCTGATCCGGTCCATCGATCCCTTTCCCTGCTCACCCGCGGCATTCCCACGCACTGCGGGACTGGCATACGGCAATACGATGGCACCAAGCACCGCCGGCAGCCGCTGCAGGTCTGGCCGGTTTGAGCCGGAGGCCTGCCATCGTTCGCCGTACGTTCAATTCATGGCGCGCGAATCTGCAATTCTCGCCGTGTTTGACAGAGCAGCGGGCGGCCGACAAGTGCCGCGGCTCGTGTGTCGGGCATCTGGCGGCCAGGGTTGCAGTTGCTGCGCGTGAAGCGGTGGCTGACGGCGGGGGGACCGGCGCTTCCGCGCCCCATCCCCCTGATCGGGCTCGGCTTGCAGAATCGTCGAAATCCTATAGAGGTTGCGCCCGGATTGTCGGCCGACCACTGCCCGGCGATCAGGAGAGATGGCCGAGTGGTTTAAGGCGCACGCCTGGAACGCGTGTGTACGTGAAAGCGTACCGTGGGTTCGAATACCACTCTCTCCGCCAATGGTTTACCGTCCGAATAAATGCAGTATTATCAAGGCAATATCGATAGGGCGCCTACGGATGCCACCCCAGTTGCCACCCCAGCGCCACCCCAAAGGGGCTTGATCTGACGGTTTCCTCTGTGCTCTCTTCCGCCTGTGGGAGGATGGGAAAGGCACGCGAGGCACGTTCAAGCACATGGCAGGCCCCGGAAGCAGCACCGACAAGCGGCACCTTGAGAAGCACGGCAAGCAGTACCGCGCGAAGCTAGACGTCCCTCGGAAGCTCAGGGAAGTCCTCGGAAAGGCAGCGCTCAAGAAGTCCCTCGGCACCGACAGCCTCGCCGAAGCCCAGCGCCTCCGTTGGCCAGCTCTCGCCGAACTCCGTAAGCAGCTCCACGAGATCGCACGGAAGGCGAAGGCAACGCCGCTTGATCCAATCGTGGCTGAGGCACTTGAGGACCACATCAACCGGAGCATCCTCTCTGATATCGTCACCAGGGAGGGACGGCACGAGGACCTCGAAGCTCTCACATTCTATGATCAAG
>JAEYYJ010000181.1 GCA_023430845.1 Pseudomonadota bacterium | reverse complement strand
GCCGCCGTGCGTTTCGACATGCCCTTCCAGTGCCAGCATGTAGGCGTGTACGTCGATCGTGCCCGTTGACGGCGAGAGCAGGGCGGCGACGCAGGAGACTTCCGGCTCGATAGCGCGCGCCTCGTTGCCCATGAGCGGCTGGAGATCGGTCACGCCATTGCGGATCGCGGTCTCCTGGATCGCCTTGAGCTTTGGTAGCTGGGCTTCGTTGGTTGCAACCAGAAGCTTGGTGATCTGCTGATGCGCAACGCCGTTCTCAGCGCAGAACTTGTAAAGCTGCGCCTTGCCCTCGACGCAGAGCTTGGCGCGGAGCGATCCCGGCGGATAGTAGATGCCGGCGTGAATGACTTCGCTGTTTCGTGAGCTGGTTTCCGAGCCGATGATGTCGTGCTGCTCCAGCACCATGACCTCTCGGCCCGCCATGGCCAGAGCTCGTGCAATGGCGAGGCCGACGACACCGGCGCCGACGACTACGGTTTCAACATCAGCAGTCATGGAATTCCCTGGCTCACGTGCCACACTCGGCTGGACGATCAACCGCCCTTGCGCGCCTTATAGCTGTCGATCGCGGCTTGGACAGCCGCCTGATTTTCCATGCCGGCACCCGCACGCTTGGTCTTGGCGTCGTCATAGCTCCAATTGCGGAGACTGTTCGCGCCGCGCTGGAAGTGTGGGTGCACGTAGCGCGCCATGAGTTCATAGCTGCGCTTCGTCGCCTCCCAGTCCGCCCAATTGTGGGCGAGCAGAAGGACGGCGCCAAAGCCGCCGTTGGAGCCCTTCCACAGCCGCTCGAAATGACGGATGCAGTCATCGGGTGTGCCGATGCAGGCAAGGCCGCTTTCGGTCAGATAGTTCAGCGGATCCTCGACGCCTGGCGGCACGATCGGGAATGTCGCGACGTCGTTGAAGTAGCGGTTGAAGTCGGCGAGGCCGTAGGCCATGTCGGCCCGCGCCTTCTCGCGGGTCTCCGCGACGTGCGCGAAGGTGACGATGCGCCAGCGCGAGCGGTCCGTGGTCGTGCCGGCTTCGCGCGCGGCATCCTCGTGAATGGCCCAATTCTTCGCGTGTGCTGCGAGGGCTTCATCGGAGGTGCCGCCGATCGAGAGCATGCCGATGCCGTGCTTGCCGGAGGCGACGGCGCCGACCGGCGAGCGGGAGGACGCGACCGCCATCTCCATATGTGGATTCGAATAAGGCACGAGCTGCAGCTTGGCCTCCTGCAGCGTGAACCAGTCTGTCTTGCGCGTGACCATCTCGCCGCGCATGAGCGGAATGATGCAATCGAGCGCTTCATCCATGCGGCGCCGCTGGTCGGCTGCCTTGAGGCCGATTTTTTCGGCATCATAGATCAGCGAGCCAGGGCCGACGCCGAACATGGCGCGCCCGCGCGTCATGTGATCCAGCTGCGTCATGCGGCTCGCGAGCGTGAAGGGGTGGTGATATGGCAGCGAGACGACGCCTGTGCCGAGGCGGATGTGGCGCGTCTCGCGTGCCGCGGCGGCGATGAACATTTCCGGGCAGGCGATGATCTCGAAGCCGCCCGAATGGTGCTCGCCGATCCAGGCCTCGTGGTAGTTCAGCCGGTCGAGGTGGATCACGAGATCCATGTCGCGGTCGAGTGCGAGCGTGGGATTCTCTCCGAGCGCATGAAATGGCGCGAGGAATACCCCCGTCCGCAAAAAACGATCGTCCATCGCGCGTCCCCTCATCATCTTGACATGCGGCCTTGGTCCTCCGAGAGAAGACCGGCCGTTCGCTTCCTTCGTGCCCGCCCGTCCGCTGGCCGTCAAGGCGCGCGGGGCGATGGTGCGTATGCTGACGCAGGGTCAGAATGCCGCTTGACCGGGCAGGTTCATGAACGGACTATGCCGGACTTATGCGGCGGATGCGGAACAAGGAACGGCACATTGGGCGTTGTGGTCTCCATTGACGGCGCACGCGATCCGGCGGCGAGCCTGCAGCCGCTGCTCGATCTCGTCAGCGCGGAGATGGCGGGGGTTAACCGCATTATCCTCGATAAGGCGGTTTCAGATATCGAGCTCATCCCGACGCTCGCCCATCATCTTATTGATTCAGGCGGCAAGCGGCTGCGGCCCATGCTCACGATCGCGTCGGCCAAGCTCTCGGGCTACACGGGCGAGGGCCATGTCCGACTGGCGGCGGCCGTCGAATTCATGCACACGGCGACGCTGCTGCATGACGACGTCGTGGACGAGAGCGACGTGCGCCGCGGTAAGGCATCGGCACGCCGGCTCTGGGGTAACCAGGCGAGCGTGCTCGTCGGAGATTTTCTGCTGGGCCAGGCTTTCCGCATGATGGTGGATGTGGGCTCGCTTGCGGCGCTACGCATTCTCTCCAATGCCGCAGCGGTGATCGCCGAAGGCGAGGTCATGCAGCTCTCGGCGGCCAAGAACATGGGCACGACCGAGGACGAGTATCTCGCGATCATAAATGCCAAGACGGCGGCGCTGTTTGCGGCAGCGGCCGAAGTCGGTCCGGCTATCTCATCCCGCCCGGCGGCCGAGCAGTCGGCGCTGCGCTCCTACGGTCGCAATCTCGGCGTGGCGTTCCAGCTCGTCGACGATGCGCTTGATTATGCGGGCGACAGCGCGCGTCTCGGGAAGTCCGTCGGCGATGATTTCCGCGAGGGCAAGATCACGCTGCCGGTCATTCTCTGCTATCGGCGCGGAAATGAAGCGGAGCGGGCCTTCTGGGAGCGCACGCTCTCGGGTGGAGAGATCGAGGACAGCGATCTCGAACATGCCATCGCCCTCATGCGGCGTCACAAGGCCATCGAGGCGACGCTGGAACGCGCGCGACACTACGGCGCCATTGCCTCCGATGCACTGGCGATCTTTCCGGAGAGCGCACCACGTTCAGCGCTCGAGAAAGCCGTCGCCTTCAGCATTGCGCGCGCGCACTGAGATTGTCTAAACGCGACCGCCCGCGGCTTGGGCCTGTGGGGACTGGGCGCCGCCTGTCGCGACGCGGGAGAGGATTTCGTCCGTGAGGCCGCGCACGGCCACGCCCACGTCACCTGGATACTTGGCGATATAGGAGCGCTCGCTCGGCTGGAAATGGCCAGCCTGCTGCATGGCATGAATACGCGGCAGCGCGTGCGTGAAACAGCGGTTGTTCGGATCCGCCGCGAGCCAGCGATGGTACTCCTCCTCCAGCGAGGCTCCACGGTCCTTCATGTTCACGACGACGCCGAGATTCTCGGCAAAGCCCATCTCCGGGTTCAGATCGCGAAAGCGCCGGAAAACATCGAGGCCGCACACCGACACATAGTCCGGCTTCGTCGGCGAGATATGGAAATCCGCCTCCCTGAGCCAGCTTTCAGTGAGCACCGAGAGGCCCGGCGGGCAGTCGATCAGCACCACGTCGAATACGATCCGCGCGCGGCTAAGGAGAGCGCCGATGGCGGCGCGCAGGCGCGCGTGCTGGCTCTCCTTGGAGACCTCGCGTTCGAGCAAGGTGAGCTGCATGTCGCTCGGCATGAGATAGACCGAGCGGGCGTCGTCGATGTCGGATACGCCGCCCACCACGAACTCGGTCCACTCGACCTGCGTGCCCTTGAGAACCTGGGCGACGAGATAGTCGACGAT
>JAEYYJ010000120.1 GCA_023430845.1 Pseudomonadota bacterium | reverse complement strand
TCGCTCCGGCGTGGCAGCAGGCGCGCAACGATGAAAGCGGCTGCGAGCAGATACGGGATGGCAGCGGGCACCCACATGATGAGGCCAGCGAGCTGCTGATCCTCGAGCTGGGTGAGACCAAACGGCGCTGTCGTGCCGACGTGCGCCGCGTAGAGCGGTGTGCGGGCAAACGTCAGGATGGCACCAAGCAGGCCCATTTGAACGATGGTGCCGAGCAGTGCGGAGAGAGAAGCTCCCGGTCGGGCGTCAGGCGCCAGCACTTCGCTCCACAGCCAAATCGCCGACAGCAAGAGGCTGACTTCCATCAGCCAATAGGAGGGTGTGCTCGATAGCGCCCAGTCATAGGGTGCCGGCGCGTGCCAGAACCAAACGATCAGGGCATGGAGAGCCGCGAGTGCCAGCAACGGCACCTTGATCGACAGGCGCGGGCGCGGCGCAGCAAGCGCGATCAAAGGCGCCGCAACGGCAATCATGAGGACGTGATGTGCGACGCGAGCTGAGAAGAGTGCGCTTGCAAGCGCACATAGAGGAGAGACGAAAGCCGCGAACAGCGCGAGCATCGCGCCGCCAAGGGCGATATGCGACTGGCGAGAACCATTGCTGGCGCGCGCAACAAAAATTGCCAACGCCAACAACGCCAGCAGCAAATATGGGTCCGTGTTCCAACTTGCCCAAAGTGTGGACGGCACGGGCGCCGGCCCACAGTAGGCAGTCTCGCTCATCAAGTTCGTCTCTCTAGCAGAGGGCTAGCGCCGGATGGCGCTATTATCCTCGCTGTAGAACTTGATGAGGCGCGAATGGTTCCGGCCGTTCAGGACAGCAGCCAGCCGCCATCCACATCGACCGTCGTACCGGTGACGAAATCGTTCTGGATGACGAATAGGATGCCCTGCGCGACCTCATCGGCCGTACCGGCGCGCGGAATGAGGTTCTTGGCCGTCTGCTTGCGATAAGACTCTTCGCGCTCCGCACCCTTCAGCGAAGACATCGGCGTATCGATCGTACCAGGCGAGACGACATTCAGTCGACGCGGAGCGATTTCGGGCGCGACGGCCCGCACCAATGCTTCGACCGCGCCTCCGACGGTTCCGATCGCGACCTGTCCAGGTTTTGTTTTGCGCGCCGGCGATCCACTGACCAATACGATGGTACCGTCCGCACTCAAGTGGGGCGTGCCGAGCTGCAAGACGTTGGCATAGCCCCAAAGCTTCGCGAATGAAGCCTGGAAGCCGTCCATGTCCATTTCGAGGAATGGCCCTCGCGCGCGCGTGCCACCGGTCGCCGCGCTGACCAGAATGTCAAACGGCGCGAGCTTCTTGAAAAGTGCGCTCAATGCGTCGCGATCCAGTACATCACATTTCTCGAGTGTGATCCCCTTCGGAGCATCCCCCGCGCGGCTCGGATCGCGGCTGATCGCGACGACGCTTGCCCCCAGCGCCGCAAGTTGTTTCGATGCGGCGAGACCGATGCCCGACGTTCCGCCGAAAACGAGCGCCTTCTTCCCTGATACGTTCATCTGCGTGATATCCTTGTTGTGCCGACGCTGTTGCTCGAGCAGTGGTTGGATGAGGAAACATAACCGGCACAGCCAAGTGCCGCCAGCCAAAGGATCCAGACAATGCCGCGCTTGCCCTTCCCGGCCGATACCGATGCCTTCAGTGACGAGACACGGACGGCCGTCCGTCATATCCTCACAACAAGGAAGAGCAGCCCGCCGCCGAGCACCTACCTGTCCTATGCGGGTCAGGCCGGCGTGCGGCTTTCGGATCTCCTGGACCACCTCCGGAACCATACATCACTGACGCAGGCTGAGTCGGAACTCGCCATCTGCACGGCAGCCCGGACGGCCAACGCGGACTACATCTGGAATGCGCACGTGAAGCTGGGCCTTGCCGCCGGTACGCGCCCGGAAGCCATCGATGCCATCGACACCTATGGTCCGCTGGACGGGCTCACAGCCGACGAAGCCCTGATCATCCGCTTTGGCCGCGAGTTGCTGGAAACACCGGCGGTCAGCGACGAGACATTCAACGCGGTGCGCGCACGCTATGGCGAGAAGGGCCTCATGGAGCTGATCGCGATCATGAGCGCGTATCTCATGAACGCGACCATACTCCGCGCGCTGGAGCACAAGGCGGCGCCCGACGCGCGGCATCTCGCGCCGCGCCGATAGTGCTTTCAAAGCATGGCTCCGGAGCCGACCTGCTATGGTTCATGTGACGGCGATCCGGTAAGAGTGCCCGACTTGCATCCGCGCCTTCACGGAGGGACCGACAGATGACGACAAGTGCCGTGGATCTGGCTGCTGAACTGATCCGCTTCGATACGATCAATCCCCCGGGTCAGGAGGCGGCGTGCACCGAACACCTGCGGCGTCTTCTTTCCGATGCCGGCTTCCAGTGCGAGGAAGTTCCGCTCGACGAAGGGCGCCCGAATCTGATCGCTCGTCTCGGCGGCAATGATCAGAAGCCCCCGATCGCCTTCACGGGACATACGGATACGGTCCCGCTCGGCGCTCAAGAGTGGACGGTACCTCCGCATGAAGGGCTGATCAAGGACGGACGCCTTTGGGGGCGCGGCGCATCTGACATGAAGAGCGGCGTCGCCGCATTCGTCGTCGCAGCGATGAAGCTGGCGCCGCGCCTCGAAGGAACACCCGGTGTGATCCTCTACATCACGGCCGGCGAGGAAACCGGCAGCGAAGGCGCGTTCGTTCTCGCGCAGCGCGGCATGCGCGGCGAGGCGGGTGCGCTTGTCGTCGCGGAACCGTCGGACAACCGCCCATTCTGCGGCCACAAGGGCGCGCTCTGGCTGAAGGCGGCAACGCGCGGCGTGACGGCACATGGCTCGATGCCCGACAAGGGTGTCAATGCGGTGTACGCCGCCGCGCGCGCCGTCTCGCGCCTGGAGACCTTCGACTTCAACATTGCGCGGCACGCCGTCATGGGCGCGCCGACATTGAACGTCGGCACATTCCACGGCGGCTTGAATGTCAACTCCGTGCCTGATCGCGCGGAGATCGGCATCGATCTGAGAACGCTGCCGGGCATGCGTCACGCGCATCTCCTCGAGCAACTCGATAGCTACCTCGGTCCGGAGGTCACTCTCGAGAGACGGGTCGATGTCGAGAGTGTATGGACGGATCCCGAACATCCGTGGATGCGCGACGTATTCAAGATCTACCAGGCTGTCTCGGGTACGACCCCCGTGGTTGAGGCCGCGCCGTACTTCACGGACGCCTCGGCGCTTACGCCCGCGCTTGGCGGCGTACCCACCGTCATCCTCGGTCCTGGCCCGACGCACATGGCACACCAGACGGACGAATGGTGCGAGTGCGCGCGCATCGAGGAAGCTGCTGCGATCTACGAGCGCTTGATCCTCTCGTGGTGCGGCCTCGATGCGTGAAGCGGCCGAGGCGCCGCCAATTCAGCGCGCTTCCTCGGCTTGGCCCCAACGCGCACGCAGACATACGAAATTCTGTACGAGAATCTTGGCCGGAGTTGAGAGCGGAAGACATCAGGGTTGTCGACATACGTCGATACCCTCATATCCACGCGCCACGCACCATCAGTCCCGCAGAAGCTTGCCGCTGCCTGTTCACTACAGATACCGCAGCAGACCGCGAGCAGAGCGAACCAGCTCACCTGACGCGCGGCCGGCACGTTGCTACTGTCCACCGGGGCGCAGCGCCCCGAGATCTGCCTTCGGTGCCGGACTGGACACGGTGTCCCTACGCTGAATTGCTTTCATACTCTGCAGCATCCAATCGTACGCGGCAGTAGTTGCTCGGGCGCCGCTGATCCTCGGTGCATTCAGTTCGAGAATAACCACGAGCACGGCCGTCCATACGGCAATGAGTACGCTCGTGAGGACGCGCAGCCTGTGTGCGCTCAAGCCGAGTTGATATCCGAATGCCAGCATTGACACCAAGATCATCCCGACCAGCAGCCAAAACAGCTCCGTCGGAAAATTCGTCTCAATAGCAAAACGCTCTGCGGCACCGGCATC
>JAEYYJ010000106.1 GCA_023430845.1 Pseudomonadota bacterium | reverse complement strand
CGCTCATCGCGGAGCTGCAGCGTGAAGCCGGCATGGCGATGATCCTGGTCACGCACGACCTTGGCGTCGTTGCCGAGGTGGCGGATCGCGTGGCCGTCATGTATGCGGGGCGCTTCGTCGAGACTGGCCCGGTCGACGCGATCTTTTCGGACCCGCAGCATCCCTACACGCTCGGTCTGATCGGCTCGCTGCCCTCACTCGGCAAGCGCGGGGGACGCCTCGCGACGATTGCAGGCTCGGTGCCGCCGCCGCAGCGCTTTCCTGCCGGCTGCCGCTTCGCGACGCGCTGCCCGTTCGCCGATCAGCGCTGCGCGAGCGAGGTGCCGCCGCTCCTCGAGACGAGCACGCCTAGCCATCAGGTTGCCTGTTTCAAGGCGCCGCTCGAAGTGCACGTTGGAGGCCTTGCCGCATGAACGCGCCGGCCGGCAGCGATGTCATTCTCTCGGCTCAGGGTCTCGTGATGCACTTCGGCGGGGAGCGGCAGCTTTTCGCCGGGCGCGCGCCGTTGATCCGTGCCGTGGACGGCGTATCGTTCGAAGTGCGGCGTGGTGAGACGTTCGCCATTGTCGGCGAGTCCGGCTGCGGCAAATCCACGCTCGCACGGCTCATTCTGCGCCTGATCGAGCCGACCGCCGGGACCGTCCGCTTCGACGGCGCGGACATCACGGCCATTGGCGAAGAGGACATGCGTCGTCTGCGTCGTGAGATGCAGATGATCTTTCAGGATCCCTTCTCCTCGCTCAATCCGCGTATGACAGTTGGGGCGCTGATTGCCGAGCCGCTCGCCGTACACGGCCTCGCCAGCGGACGTGAACGCGCCGAACGCGTCGCCGACATCCTGCGCAAGGTCGGCCTGCCGTCGGAGCACGCAGAGCGCTACCCGCACGAGTTTTCCGGTGGCCAGCGCCAACGCATCGGCATTGCGCGGGCGCTCGCGACGGGGCCGCGTCTCGTCATCGGTGACGAGCCTGTATCGGCGCTCGACGTGTCGATCCGCGCACAGGTCATCAACCTGCTCGAGGATCTGAAGGCTGAACTTGGCCTGACGCTGATCCTCGTCGCGCACGATCTTGCCGTGATCCGCCACACGTCGGACCGCATTGCCGTCATGTATCTCGGCGAGATTGTCGAGCTGGCCGATCGCGATGCGCTCTTCGAGGCGCCGCTCCATCCCTACACGCGCTCGCTCATTGCGGCGATCCCTGTGCCGGTGCCCGGTGCACGCGGTGCGCGCCAGCTTCTGGAAGGCGATCCGCCGAGCCCGGCTGCGCCGCCGCCCGGCTGCCGCTTCCACACGCGCTGTCCGTTTGCCGAGCCCATCTGCAAGAGCGAGCGACCTGTACTGCGCCCACTCGCGCCCGGCCATACGGTCGCCTGCCATCTTGCCGAGCGCCTGCCGCCTGCGCCGCCATCGGTCGCTGCGATGCCGGCATCGACGGCGAAGCGACGTCGCCTCGAGTTGTTTGCAGGTGCACGAACCGATCCCCTTTCCGTCACGTCCTAGCAAGGAGAATGATCACATGCCCAAGCTGGCAAGATTCATACGAGGACTGCCCGTACTGGCAGCGGCGGCGCTCTTTGCGCTACCGGCTGCCGCATCCGAGATCCGCATCGGTCTGCAGGAAGATCCCGATATCCTCGATCCGCACGAGGCGCGCACGTTTGTCGGGCGCATCGTCTTCAATACATTGTGTGACAAGCTCATCGACACCAACGAGAAGCTGGAGATCGTTCCGCGCCTCGCGACCAGCTGGGCGGTCTCCGACGAAGGCAAGACGGTGACATTCAAGCTGCGTGACGGCGTGAAGTTCCATGATGGCACGCCCTTCGATGCGGCAGCCGTGAAAGCTAACATCGAACGCGCCAAGACATCCCAGACGAGCCGCCGCAAGAGCGAGGTTGCCTCGGTGACTTCTGTCGAGGTCGTCGATCCGCTGACCGTCGCCTTCAAACTCAAGCAGGCGGACGCCCCACTGCTCGCCCAACTCACCGACCGCGCCGGTATGATGCTGTCGCCCGCGAGCTTCGACAAGCCCGTCGGTCCGAAGCCGATTTGCTCGGGGCCCTACAAGTTCGTCGAGCGCGTACAGAACGATCGCATCGTGCTCGAGCGCTTCGCGGATCACTGGGAGAAGGACAAGTATCATTTCGACAAGGTCACTTTCCGCGTCATTCCGGATTCGACCGTGCGGCTCGCCAACCTGCGCTCGGGCCAGCTCGACATGCTGGAGCGTCTCGCGGCAAGTGACGTGAAGTCGGCCAAGGCCGATAAGGCCCTGAAGGTCGAGAGCGTCGTCGGGCTCGGCTATCAGGGCATTTCGATCAATCTCAACAATGGCGTGCGCTCCGAGACACCGCTCGGGAAGGACAAGCGTGTGCGTCAGGCGCTCTCGCTGTCCATCGATCGCGAGGCGCTGACGCAGGTCGTCTTCGAGGGTCTCTTCGAGCCGACGGCACAGCCGTTCCCCTCATCGAGCCCATTCTACGACAAGAGCTTCCCGTCACCGAAGCGTGACGTCGCGAAGGCCAAGGCGCTGCTGAAGGAGGCTGGTGTCGAGAAGTTCAGCTTCGAAATGCAGGTCGCAAACTCACCCGTCGATCAGCAGGTCGCGCAGGTCATCCAGGCCATGGCCTCCGAAGCCGGCATCGACATCAAGTTGCGCTCCAGCGAGTTCGCGACCATGCTCAAGTCGCAGACGGCCGGCGATTTCCAGGCGACGCGCGTCGGCTGGTCGGGGCGCGTCGATCCGGATGGCAATCTCCACCAGTTCGTGACCACTGGCGGCGGCATCAACGATACGAAGTATTCCAATCCTGCCGTCGACAAGGAGCTGAACGCTTCGCGCGTCGTCTATGACACCGCCGCGCGCAAGGTTCACTTCGATGCCGCCGGCAAGATCCTGCGCGACGAGCTGCCGATCATCTACCTCTATCTGCCGGCCTGGATCTGGGCGTCAAGCGCCAAGCTCGAAGGTTTCGTGCCAAACCCCGATGGCATGATCCGGCTCGCCAACGTGAAGCTTAAGTAGCATCTCGACGCCTCCTGCACACGAGCTGCAGGAGGCGTCGCATCGAAAAGCATACCCTCATGTGGTCGCTCATTCTGCGGCGTCTGCTTGTCGCCATCCCGACGCTGTTTCTCGTGATGGTGTTCGTCTTCATCCTGCAGCGTATGCTGCCGGGAGACCCACTTCTCGTCATGGCCGGCGAGGAGCGCGATCCGGCTGTGCTTGAGGAACTGCGCAAGCTCTATGGCTTCGATCGGCCTATCGTCGTGCAGTTCCTGATCTGGCTCAAGGAAGTGGCAAGCGGCAACTTCGGCGCTTCACTGCGGACGGGCGCGCCTGTGACGGAGCTGATCGCCCAGACGCTTCCGGTTACGATCCAGCTTGCCGTGGCCTCACTCATCATCGCGCTGCTGATCGGCATTCCGACCGGCGTGCTGTCAGCCGTCAAGAAGGGCACATGGGTCGACTATGTCGCCAATGCCATCTCGCTCTCGGGATTGTCGATCCCCAATTTCTGGCTCGGCATCATTCTCATCCTCTTCGTTTCGGTGAACCTGCGATGGTTGCCGGCCTCCGGCTTCGTCTCGGTGTTCGACGATCCGGTGGAAGCTTTTCGAACGACAATCATGCCCGCCTTCGTCCTCGGCACCGGCCTTGCGGCGACGCTCATGCGCCATACGCGCTCGGCCATGCTGGAGGTGCTGCGCCTCGACTATGTCCGCACCGCGCGCGCCAAGGGACTGATGGAGCCGACTGTCGTGCTCAAGCACGCGCTGCGTAACGCGCTCGTGCCGATCGTTACGCTCTCGACGCTGCTCTTCGGCCAGCTTCTGGCGGGCGCAGTCCTGACGGAGCAGGTTTTCACGATTCCGGGCTTCGGTAAGCTGATCGTCGATGCCGTCTTCAACCGGGACTACGGCGTTGTACAGGGTGTCGTGCTGTGCACGGCCGTCGCCTTCATTCTCATGAACCTCATCGCTGATGTGCTCTACATCGTGATCAACCCGAGGCTGCGCACGACATGACGGCAACGTCTCCAGCCGTAGCTTCCACGGCGGGCGCCGAGGCACTGGCCCAGCGGCGCAATCGCGCACTCGCCAAGTTCATGGCGAATCCGGCTGCGCTTTTCGGCGCCACGCTCGTGCTCGTCTTCGTCGT
>JAEYYJ010000388.1 GCA_023430845.1 Pseudomonadota bacterium | reverse complement strand
TGAGCGGCCTGAAGCTGAGGTCGACGCTAAAGGTGCATAAGCTCCTCGGCGCGGTGGCCAATCTCATGAGCACGGCCTAGGGTTTGGGAAGTGAGTCTGCCTGCTGCCGGCCGTTGTCGCGTTCAGGATCGCCGGCGAGGCGCACACAACATTCGAGAGCGAGCGCATCGTGGCATTGAACGCACAGCCCTTCTGGGATTTCATCTCGGAGCGGCATCGGATCTATCTCAAGAAGGCCGCAGGCGAGAAAGCGCCGTGGACGCAGGATGCGATCCTGCAGACGTACAGCTTCTGTAATGTCTTTCGTGAACTCGACAAAGTCACGGTGTGGGTGCGCGAGAAGTGGCGTGAGCCTTATGCGGACAACGCGCAGCTTTGGATTTCCATGTGTCTCGCGCGCCAGGTGAACTGGCCGGACACGCTCGCGGAAGTCGGCTTTCCAGAGCACACGTACGATGCCAAGGCGGTCCGCGCAGCGCTCGAGGCACGCAAGGCGCGTGGTGAAAAGGTCTACACGGGCGCCTACATGATCAGCGCTCCGTCGGGCGAGTTCGCCGGCATGGCAAAGCCCGAGTACACGGCGCATGTCGTCGTGGGCGCGCTGTGGGATGCACGTCATGAGTTCGAGGCCATGTTCGCGAACGGCCGACAGCCGACCATGCAGGAGGTGCACACGTGGCTGCGCCAGTTCCGCGGCTGGGGCGACTTCATGGCCTACGAAGTGGTCACGGATCTGCGTCACACGCGCTACCTGCGCAATGCGCCGGACATCAACACATGGGCTGTGGCCGGGCCGGGGGCGATCCGCGGATTGCACCGTCTGCATGGCCGCCCATATAAGAAGTCGCTGACGCAGACACAGGCGCTTGAGGAAATGCGCGAGCTGCTCGAAATGTCGAGAACGTGTCTGCACGATTTCGTCCCCCCGCTCGAACTTCGCGAGGTCGAGCATTCGCTCTGCGAGACGGACAAATACCTCCGGGTCGCCAACGGAGAGGGCCGCCCCAGGGCCAAATACGAGGGTGTTGCCGCATGAAAGTCGTCCAAGCCCGCAACGTCAACGACGCGGTCGTCAAAGGTGCGCAGCTCATGAAGCAGGGTGGGCTTCTGCAGCCCAGCCGCGCCGGTAGTACGATCGAGTACCCCGAGCCCGTCTGCACGGTCTATGAGCACCCGCTCGAGCGCGTGCTGTTCGATGGCGTGCGCGACGCGAACCCGTTCTTCCATCTGTTGGAAGCGCTGTGGATGCTGGCGGGACGCAACGACGTCGCGTGGCTCGCGCGATTCAACCAGCGCATGGCCACCTATTCCGACGACGGCATTGTGTTCAACGCCGCCTACGGTTATCGCTGGCGACAGCAGTTCGATCTTTCAAAGGCTCACGGCGAGCCCTATCGCGACCAGCTCACGACCATCGTCGAGCTGCTGCGCAAGGATCCCGACAGCCGCCGCGCCGTCCTGCAGATCTGGGATGCCGAAGCCGACCTCGGTGTCGCGAGCAAGGATCTGGCCTGCAATACGCAGGCAATGTTCAAGGTGCGCGCCGGTCAGCTGAATATGACCGTGTCGAACCGCTCGAACGACATCATCTGGGGCTGCTACGGCGCCAATGCCGTGCACTTCTCGATCCTGCTCGAATACATGGCGGCGCGGATCGGCGTCGAGGCGGGCGTCTATCGCCAGATGAGCGACAGCTATCACGCGTACGAGGAGACGTGGTCGAAGATCAGCGGCATTGCCGATCGCTTCGAGGGCGATCCCTATGCGCTCGGCGAGGTGGCCGTCCATCCGCTCGTCGGTGATCCCGAGAACTTCGACGCCGATCTCTTCCACTGGCTCGACAATCCTCCGGATGCGATGACGATCGAGCAGTGGGATGCCGCGATCGTGCACGGTGATGAACGCAATCCATACTTCATGCGCGTCGCGACGCCGATCCACAACAGCTGGTTCGCCTACAAGCGCAAGGATCGCGCAATGGCGCTGGCCTGGATCGAGCGCTGTGCTGCCACCGACTGGCAGCGCGCCGCGCGGGAGTGGCTCGAGCGGCGCTGGCAGCCGCGCGTGAGTGTTGCCGCGGAGTGAGAGGCCTGCCGTGACGAGTGACGATGCGCAGCGCAAGGCTCTGCTCGATCGGATCGCTGCCAGTGATCTCGCGACACTGAAGCGGCTGGCAGTTCTGCTCGGTGATGACGGCGAGAGTTCCGCCGACAGCGGGCCGTCCTATCTCGATCACCTACGCGCGGTTGCCGAGAGCGATGTGCGCGGTCTCAGGAATGCCGAGAAATCCTACGGGAACAGTTGGAAGCGGCGCGGCGGCGTCGACACTTTCAACATGCTCGCGCGCAAATGGGACCGTGTCGAGAAGCGCCTTGCGACGAGTAGCGGCGCTTCGCCCTACGACATCTTCGAGCATATCGCAGCCGACACGAAAAGCGATGGCTTCATCGACGATGTGCGCGACCTGCGCCGCTATCTCATGCTGGCCGAGGCCGAAATCGTCGCGCGCGCAGCAATGAACGCCGACGACAGCGGTCGCGGTTACCTCGATCAGCTTCACGCACTCGCGGATGGCGATGTCGCGAACATCGAGGAGAAGGAGCGCGCGTACGGCAGCAGCTGGAAGCGTCGCGGCGGTATCGGCGCGTTCATGATGCTCGCGCGTAAGTTCGATCGCATCGAGCAGCGCGTATCGAGTGAGATCGCCGTCACCGCAGACGCGCCCGGCGCGCAGCGGCACAATCTCTTTCAGCACATTGTCGCGGACAGGCGGGCAGAGCCCTTGCTCGACGATATCCGCGACCTGCGCCGCTACCTCATTCTGGTCGAAGCCGAGATGGCCGCACGTGGTGCGATCGAGATCGGCACCGC
>JAEYYJ010000073.1 GCA_023430845.1 Pseudomonadota bacterium | reverse complement strand
ATCCCCATTGCCCGGTTCCGTTGAGGCCCGAAAGGCGCTAATCCAAGGACCATAAGCGCCACGCGCGCAATGATCTGAGGAAGCGCCGCATGCCCCAAGTCATGACCTGCATCGAGGACCTTCGCGTGCTCGCCAAGCGGCGCGTGCCGCGCATGTTCTACGACTATGCCGACTCGGGCGGCTGGACGGAGAGCACCTACCGGGCCAACGAGGAGGACTTCCAGCGCATCAAGCTGCGTCAGCGCGTCGCCGTCGACATGACCAACCGCACGCTCGCGAGCACCATGGTCGGCATTCCGGTCTCGATGCCGCTTGCCCTCGCGCCGGTCGGTATGACGGGCATGCAGCACGCCGATGGCGAGATCCTCGCAGCGCGCGCAGCGAACAAGGCCGGCGTTCCCTTCACGCTTTCGACCATGAGCATCTGCTCGATCGAGGACGTGGCCGAGAACACCGACAAGCCCTTCTGGTTCCAGCTCTACGTCATGCGGGACAAGGATTTTGTCAGCCGCCTGCTCTCGCGCGCCAAGGCCGCCGGCGTCTCGGCGCTGGTGCTTACCCTCGATCTGCAAATTCTTGCCCAGCGCCACAAGGATCTGAAGAACGGGCTTACCGCACCGCCGCGGCTCACAATCCCGAACATCATCGACATCGGCATGAAGCCGCGTTGGTGGACGTCAATGCTCGGCACCAAGCGGCGCACCTTCCGCAATATCGTCGGGCACGCCAAGGGCGTCAGCGACATGAGCGCGCTCGGCGCGTGGACAGCGGAGCAGTTCGATCCGCGTCTTTCCTGGGATGAAGTGAAACGCATCCGCGACGAGTGGGGTGGCAAGCTCATTCTCAAGGGCATTCTCGACGTCGAGGATGCAGAGCTGGCGGCTCAGACCGGTGCCGACGCGCTCATCGTCTCGAATCACGGCGGACGGCAGCTCGACGGAGCAGTCTCCTCGATCGCTGCACTCCCGGAGATCGTGCAGGCCGTCGGCAATCGCATCGAAGTACACATGGACGGCGGCATCCGCTCGGGCCAGGACGTGATCAAGGCCGTCGCGCTCGGCGCCAAGGGCGTCTACATCGGCCGCGCCTTCACCTATGGCCTCGGCGCCATGGGCGAGGAGGGCGTCACCAAAGCGCTGGAGATCATCCGCAAGGAGCTCGATCTCACCATGGCGCTCTGCGGTCACCGCGACATCCAGAACGTGACATCCGACATCCTGGTCGGCGGCGGTGCGCCAGCGCCGAGTTCCGCACCGGGCAACCATCTGCGTGCCATCGGCTAAAGTTGCATTTGCAGGGGAGGCAGCAGCCTCCCCGAGAGCTCCCAGCCGCGACCGCGATATCTCGCCCGCACAAACACCAGCGGCGCGGAGCTCGCACGCCGCGCCGACAAACTATGCTTGGGCACTACCGGGAGAGATCCCCTCCCGGGCCAATCTCAAAACGAAGCAGGTCAGGTGCGCGGCGGACCACCGGCACCGGCGCCAGCGCCGGCACCCGGACCGCGGCCACCCCGGCCTGGGGTCTTGCTGGCGGCAGGCTTGCTCGGAAGGAGGCCCTCACGCTGGAGCTTCTTGCGGGCGAGCTTACGGGCCCGGCGCACGGCCTCGGCCTTCTCGCGCACCCGGCGCTCCGAGGGCTTCTCATAATAGTTACGCAGCTTCATCTCGCGAAAAATGCCTTCGCGCTGCATCTTCTTCTTGAGCGCCTTGAGCGCCTGATCGACGTTGTTGTCGCGAACGAGAACTTGCAAGCGTACCGCTCCTCGTGGGTCTAATGCTGCCGCATTGAATCTGAATGCGCAAATGCCCCCGGTGCAAAGGCATCGGCGGCGGTCTGCGTCGTGGGCGCCTTGTAGCAGAGCCTTAACAGGAAGTCCATCGCCCCCAGAGAGGGTTCCCGCCTCCTCGGCCCGGCGTCTCGAGGATCCGCGGCGGAGCCCCTGGGCCGGCCCTATTTCCAGGCCCCGGCACGCCAGTGCGGTGCAGCACCCGGATGGGCGCGGGCCTAGGCAGATCGCGTCCCTGCGCCCCCGACTGACGGCCAAGCTAACTGTAGGACGCTATTCGCTTGACTGTGAAGCCGGCTCGCATATTACGTGGCGCACTTTTCCTACGACCGAAGTCGTAGTCGGGGGTCGGTCGATCGGGTTTGCATGATGGGTGGCAACGCATGACAAAATCCGCAAAGCTCGAAAACGGCAATGGCACGCGAAAAGGGGGCCGAAGTAACGGCAAGCCCGACGCCCGCCACAGTGAGATCACGCTGAGCCCCGGGTACAAGCCGAGCGAGGACGAGCCGTTCATGAACGAGCGGCATCGCTTGTACTTCAGAACCAAGCTCTTGGCCTGGAAGGAGGACATCCTCCGCCAGACGCGCGAGACGCTCATGGGTCTGCACAACGAGACCAACCAGCACGCCGACCTCGCCGATCGCGCCACATCCGAAACGGACAAGGCCCTCGAGCTGCGCGCCCGCGACCGCCAGCGCAAGCTGATCGGTAAGATCGATTCGGCCATCGCGCGCATCGACGACGGCAGCTACGGCTATTGCGAGGAAACGGGCGAGCCCATCAGCCTGAAGCGGCTGGACGCGCGGCCCATTGCCACGCTCTCGATCGAGGCCCAGGAGCGCCACGAGCGCCGTGAACGGGTGTTTCGCGAGGATTGAGGCGGCTCACGCAAGGATAATGGCGGCGGAGTGGCGGCCGGGGGGCCATATCTCCGGCGTCGCAATGCATTTGAAATCCCCTCGGCTTGACCGGCCTGGATAAAGACTGCAAGAAGGGCGCGCTTTTTTCCGCACACACCCAACTCAAGGGGGTTAGCTTGTCGCGCCAGTCGTATCTGTTCACGAGTGAGTCCGTTTCCGAAGGTCACCCCGACAAGGTGTGCGATCGCATCTCCGACGAGATCGTGGACCTTTTCTATCGCGAGGGACCGAAGGCGGGCATCGATCCGTGGGTCATCCGTGCCGCCTGTGAGACACTGGCGACGACGAACCATGTAGTCATCGCCGGCGAGACGCGCGGGCCCGCAACCGTCACCAACGAGCACATCGAGGCCGTAGCGCGCGCTGCCATCCGCGACATCGGCTACGAGCAGGACGGCTTCCACTGGCAGCACGCCAAGGTCCAGATCCTGCTCCATCCGCAATCGGCGGACATTGCGCAGGGTGTCGACTCGGGCGGCAACAAGGAAGAAGGTGCCGGCGACCAGGGCATCATGTTCGGCTACGCGACGCGCGAGACGCCGGACCTCATGCCGGCACCGATCTACTACGCCCACAAGATCCTCGAAGACCTCACCAAGGCGCGCAAGGCTCGCGAAGGCGATGCCGCCAAGCTCGGCCCCGACAGCAAGAGCCAGGTCACCGTCCGCTACGAGGGCGGCAAACCCGTCGGCGTGACGCAGATCGTCGTCTCGCATCAGCACATCGACGAGACGCTGACGTCCAAGGACGTGCGCGCGATCATCGAGCCGTACGTGCGCAAGGCGCTGCCCGACGGCTGGATCGGCAAAGATACGGTCTGGCACATCAACCCGACCGGCAAGTTTTTCATCGGCGGTCCCGATGGCGATGCCGGCCTCACTGGCCGCAAGATCATCGTCGACACTTACGGCGGTGCAGCTCCGCACGGTGGCGGCGCCTTCTCCGGCAAGGATCCGACGAAGGTCGATCGCTCGGCGGCGTACGCGGCACGCTATCTCGCAAAGAACGTCGTGGCTGCCGGCCTCGCTGACCGCTGCTGCATCCAGGTTTCGTACGCGATCGGCGTCGCCAAGCCGCTCTCGATCTACGTCGACACGTACGGCACGGGCAAAGTGGACGAGGCTAAGCTCGAAGCGGCGCTCGCCGAGGTCATGGACCTCTCGCCGCGCGGCATCCGCAAGCACCTCGACCTGAACAAGCCCATCTACGCACGTACCTCGGCCTATGGCCACTTCGGCCGCAAGCCGGACAGCGAGGGTGGCTTCTCCTGGGAGAAGACCGATCTCGCCGAGGCCATCAAGAAGGCCGTGTAAGCAAGCAGGCGCTTTGAATGCACGAAGGCCCGGGAGGTTCTGCCTCCCGGGCCTTTGTCATTTCCGGATGGATGTCACGCCGCCTTGCGTGTGCGCATGAGCTCGACGAAGCGGTCGAAGAGATAATGGCTGTCCTCGGGGCCGGGCGAGGCCTCGGGATGATGCTGCACCGAGAACACCGGCTTGTCCTTGAGGCGAATGCCGCAGTTCGTGCCGTCGAAGAGGGAGACATGCGTCTCCTCGACACCAGCGGGAAGCGTTTCGCGATCGACGGCAAAGCCGTGGTTCATTGAGACGATCTCGACCTTGTTCGTCGTGTAGTCCTTCACCGGATGGTTCGCGCCATGATGCCCCTGATGCATCTTGTGCGTCTTCGCACCGAGCGCGATGCCGAGCATCTGGTGGCCGAGGCAAATGCC